>JASFOV010000029.1:0-16425 GCA_050116355.1 Anaerolineae bacterium | reverse complement strand
AGAAGATGGCCGTTCTCTGACCTTGAGGCTCGAAGATGGAGAGGGCGGTCTGTTGTCGATCCGGGAGGGGCAGGTCCAACTGGATGAGCAGCTAGTGGATGCGGGAGCCACGATCCTGGCGCCGCCAGCCGGGGGCAAGCGGATCATCCGTGTCAAAGCCAGCGGTCCGGCCCGCCTGCTACGCGCCGTGTATGGCCCCGGTCATGGATTCGTGCGCCGGTCGCTCTAGCTTAAATACGCCAAGCTGCACGTATGCCGGAGAGCAGTCACCCGGCGTTGGTCTATCGGCGGCCGGCCAGTCTCCATTCCACACGACAGGCATGGCCCGGCCCACCACGTTATTCCCAAACTTGATCGACGGATAGCCCAACAGCAGGATGCCCAGGATACGCTCTGGCCCTCGCAAGCCGAGCTTTCTCCGGACCTTGCGGTTGCGGTTGAGAATCATCGTACCCGCTCCCCACAGGCAACTACCGATCCCCTGCATCTGGGCGTAGAATGTCATCACGTCCAACGCCGCCTGCGCGCTTGCCTCGGAGAGTGCGATCCGGGGATCACCGACGACAAAGACCATCGCCGCTGGATTGAGCCGATCGTGCCGTCGGGTTTCGAGCTTGGCCCTTACCTTCGCATTAACATCAGGCACGAACCGGCGCAACAGACCAAAGACAAGCCCCGACCGGAAGAAGAGGCGATAGATCCGCGCATTGAACCGGACTGCGATCCCCTCCAAGGCTTCGATGGCCTCCCGATCATCCACGACCACAACCCGCAGATCGTGGTTGTTTGTAGGCGCGTAGACGCCACAGCTGACGATCTCTTGGAGCAGGCTGCGATCGATCCGGTCCGCCTTGAAGAACCGGATGGAATGTCTCTGCTTAAAGAGCTCGTCGAGCTGCCCAGCAGTGGGCAGGCGTCGCTCGTCAGCAGGGATAGGCGGCACGCCAGCCCAGGAAAGCGCCCGCTGGGGACAGACAGCCACACACTGCACGCAGCGATCACAGAGCACAGTGTCGATCCGCGCGGTTCCATCGCAGATCACCACGCAACGATTGTGGCAGACCACGGCGCACGCGCCGCAGCCTGTACACCGTTGGCGATCGAGTTCGATCATGTGCCTGCAGCCACCCCCCTGAGCCTACTTGTGCTTCCGGCCATTGAGTTTCGTCAGGATCGAAGCGGCCCATTGTTGGGCCCGTTCGATCTCGCCCTCATGGAGTGGGCCCTCGTGATGCCGTTCGACGTGGAACGTCTCGGGAGGCACAAGCCGCTTGCCGCCCAGCTTGCGGAGCTTGCGGTCAATCCGCTTGGCCGCGGTGAACCGGGCCAGTAGAGCGGACATCTCGTACGACGTATCAAAGGCGGCGACAGGCACGTCCCGCAAGCTGCGCCGTGGCAGATCCTCAAAGACGGGCCGCACAGCCTCGGGCAGGTTCATCTTGTGCGTCGGGGTGCCCATCACCACCAGGTCCACATCCTGCAGATCCGCTGCTGTGAGCCGGCTGGCGCTCAGCGTCCTTGCTGCACCTGCGTCCTGGAACACCTGGGCGATCGCCTCCGCGATCTGTCGCGTGTTGCCAAACTGAGAATGATAGACAACCAGTGCTTGCATCACACCAACTCCTTTCCCGTGGGGGCCAAGCCATGACAGGCACACACCTCACCGCTGGGGCTAGTAGCCCGGGTCCATGTCGCTGCCCGTCCGGTAGTAGCGATAGGCATTGGCGATGGCACTGCCCCACCGGGCCACGAGGCGGAATGCCAGCGAGTATTCCCGCGCCTCGTCCAAGGGCTCAAAATGAAAGTCACCCGTCTCCAGGTCCTGGTGTTTGGGATCTATCTCGCGCATCTGCCCGTCGTAAAACACCCGCACCCAGGCATGGCCGGTAGGTGAATCACGATCGGGAAAGAGATTTCGTTCACAGTGCACCGGCCGGGCATCATATCCGAGCTGCTGCAGGAGCGCGGCCAGGGCAAAGGCGCTCTGCTCACAGTAGCCATAGCCCCGCCGGAAGGCCCTTCTGTACGAGTCCAACCCGTTGCGGCGGCAGTAGGCCATGCGCTCGCCGACCAGCCGGCGAGCTGCTTCAACGAGATCCCACCCTGCCGCACCGGACCGCCGGAGCCAGACCGCGGCCTCCTCGATGGTGAGATCCTCGAGACCAGGCCGGCATCCCCGCGGCAGCGAGAGTGTCGCTGGCAGCACATATAAGACGGATCCCGCAACGACAGCGCCTACCACTCCCAAGCCAAATGTTCCGATCCTTCTCACTCGTTCCAACGTACTTCCTCCAATCGATCTAGGCCGCCCCACGCAGCCCCTCCATCACAAAATCCACAATCCACTCCGGCGCCAGCTGGGATCGCCCTTCCTCATCGACGGTCGAGCCGATACCCAGATAGAGGGTCATCAACAAGCCTGCGGTTGCACCTGCATCAAGCGGGCGGAATACCCCCTGCTTCATGCCGGGCGCCAGGATGTCGTCGATGATCAGCTGGTGCATCGGCTGGTAGCCCCGCGCCATGCGCTGCTTGAATTCCACGTCCGGGCCATTTAGCATGGCCAGCATGACCCTGCCCCGGGCCAGGTTATGGATGATCCATGCCAGTCCCGCCTGGAAGAAGCACCGCAAGCGGCGAACCGGGTCTTTGTCCTGGCGCACTTCCTCCGCGACAAAGCGTTGGTGCGAGCCTGCGATCTGGTCGATGAGGGCCAGCATGAGCGCCCGCTTGCTCGGAAAATAGTTGTAGATGGTGCCCTTGGCAAAGCCAGCCGCTTGGGATATGCGATTGATGTTCGCCCCGTTGTACCCTTCCCGAGCGAACTCGGCGGTTGCCGCGTCCAGCAGCCGCTGCTGTGTATCACTCATGGCCTTGTCGCGTTCCGCGTCTTTGTATCGGGGCATCTACTTCCTCCAATGCAAGAATATGGGTGACTGCCCACCCATATTATCACAGATTCTATGCTTTGTCAAGCCCTGCGATCAGGGGGGCTGTCTTGCATTTTGTGCCAGTCAGGTGTAGACTTATGACAGTTGGGTGGAGTTCCCCGGTTTGCGTTTGTCTCTTCTAGAAAGGAGTGGGACGACCATGAAATCAAAAGGTCTGAGACAAGGTGCAGTTTGGGGCAGTATCCTGATTCTCGTCGGTGTGCTGTTGCTGGTGGAAACATTCACAGAGGTCAGCGCCTGGATGTGGATCATTGTGCTTGTTGCAGGCGGCTTGGGTGCGCTTGGTTTCTACCTCTCGGATCGCGCCGACTGGGCGATGCTCCTCACCGCCTACGTGCTGTGGGCGATTGCCCTCTTGATCGCCCTCGTCAGCTTGGACATCTTGCGTAACGAGGCAGTCGCCTTCTACGTGTTGCTCGTCATCGCCCTACCCTTCCTGGCCGTGTTCTACCGGGACCGCAGCCAGTGGTGGGCCCTGATCCCGGCCTATGTCATGCTGGTCGTTGCAGTGATGATCGGCCTGATCGGATTAGGTATACTCGACGACCTGCTGGTACCCGCCTACATCTTGCTGGCCATCGCCCTACCCTTCTTTGGGCTCTATGCCTGGGATCGCAAGCAATGGTGGTTTCTGATCCCCGGGGGGATACTGGCGTTGGTCGGGTTGTCTTTCCTTGTCGCCGAGGCCGCTATCGAGTATATCGGTGCGTTGGTCCTGATCCTCATCGGCGTAGTGCTACTCGTGCGCGTGTTCACCCGCAAAGAGCCCGGGGACGAGATCGGCCCATCCGAACCCGAGGTGTAGGGGGAGAGACACAAGGAATAGAAAAACAACCTACACCGGCTTTCCAAGAGACCGGTTGCCAGGCCATTCGTTATGCGCTATAATCTGGAAGCCATGGCGCTCAAAGATTTGGTGATTCGAAGCCAGCTGATCCCACCCCGCCAAAAGAAGGGTGTGCTGCGCCGTCCGCGGCTGGAAGCTCGACTGGCCGAGGTGCTCGACTACCCGCTGACCCTGGTCCAGGCCGGTACCGGCTACGGCAAGAGCACCAGCCTGGTCTCGTTGGCCGATGTTGTCGACCCCCTCTTCTGGTACACCATCACCGAGCCCGACCGCGACCCGCTCCTTTTCTTGGCCCACCTAGTCTGCGCTTTTGAGCGCGAGGCGCCAGCCTGGTGTGAGCCGGTTTTCCAGGCCGTGGAGGAAACCGGCGGCCGGGTGACACCCGAGTTGCTGACTCCATTGCTCAACACCCTGACATCGGATTTGGAGGGCGAGGCCGTCCTGGTATTGGACGACTATCACCTGGTGGCGGACGTGCCCGAGATTGCGGCTCTGGTGGAACGCCTGGTGGACTATGCTCCGCCCCGCTTGCATGTCGTGCTATCTACGCGGCACGTCCCGCCCTTGGAGGCCCTCACCCGCTGGCGGGTCAAGGGCCAGCTGCTGAGCATCGGCCGCACCGACCTGGCCTTCACTGCCGAAGAGGTCGAGGTCCTGTTCAGCGACGAGTACGGCGTCCCTTTGTCGCCGGAGCAGGCCCAGACCCTGGCCACCGAGACAGAGGGCTGGGTCATCGCCTTGCAGATGGTCTGGCAGGGGCTACAGAGCAGTGGCGTTTCGGATGTGGAAGCGGTTCTGGGCCAGCTCCCTGCCTCGCTGGACGCCTTGTTCGACTACCTAGCCCAGGATGTGCTGGCCCGCCAACCGCCGAACGTGCAGGACTTTTTGCTCATGACCTCGGTGCTGCGCCAAATGGACGGGGCGGCCTGCGACTATCTCTTGGGTGTCGAGGGCAGCGTCGACGGCCTGCGCGAACTGCAGGAAAGCGGTCTGTTTGTCGTCTCAATGGGGGATGACGTCTATCGCTATCACCGCCTGTTCCACGATTTTCTGCGGGCACGACTGCGCCAGGAGCCACAGGGGACGCAAGCGCTGCACCGCCGGGCCGCCGCCTACTTTCAGCGGGCCGACCAGTTGGAAGAGACGGTCTACCACCTGCTAGCGGCCGAAGAGTATGCCCAAGCAGCCGAACAGATCGAAGAGATCGGCCCCCGCCTGGTCAGCCAAGGGCGGTTCGACAGCCTGAGCGCCTGGATCAACCGCCTACCGGAAAAAGTGCTCAGCGCCCAACCGGGGTTGTACCTGCTGCTGGGTGACGTGCTCCGACTGCGGGTCCAGTTCGACGAGGCGCTAGAACACTACCGGGTCGCCGAACGGCTCTTTGCTACCCAGCCGAACCGCGTGGGGCGAAGTCATGCCCTGCGCGGCCAGGCCCAGGTCTACCTGGACACTGTGCGCCCCCTCATGGCCGACAGCCTGCTGGAAGAAGCCCTGCGCCTCCTGGAACCGGCCGAGCACCAACACGAGACAGCGGATCTACTGGACAAGCTGGCCGAGAACAAGCTGAACCTGGGGTATCCTGAAGAAGCCCAGGCCCTCCATCACGAAGCGGGGCTACTGCGCGCCGAGACCGAGCCCGGCGATGTCTATCTCGAAGCGCGGGCAATGGTCCGCACCGGGCGGCTGGCCGAGGCCCAACGCCTGCTAGAGCGGCGTGCCGAAGAGGAGCGCATGGCTGGCGAATCACGCCCCCAGCGCTTCCACCGGGAGACCTTGCTGCTCCTGTCGCTGGTCCACAGCCTTCAGGGGAACGCTGTCGCGGCGGAGCGCGACGCGCGCGAGGGCATCGCCGTCGGACAACGGTTACACTCGGCCTTTGTCGAAGCAGTCGGTCACATGCGGTTAGGACACGCGCTGCAACTGCGCGAGGCGCATCCCTGGGACGTGGAACCGACGGACACGCAGCAGGCACTCGTTCACTACCAACATTCAATCGCGCAGATCCGAACCTTCAGGGTGATGCGCACCCAAGTCGAGCCCCTGTGGGGACTCTGCCGCGCCTACGGCTACAGCGGCGACCTGCTCGAAGCGCAGCGCCATGCCGAGGAGGCGATCGAGATTGCCACCCGCGCCGGTGACGAGTGGATCCGAAACCTGGTTCAGGGGACACTGGGGGCTGGGTGCGCGCTCTCCGGCCAGTGGGATCAGGCCGATGAGTGGCTGGCAGTAGCAGCCGAGGGCTTTGCCCAGGTCGGCGACCCCCATGGTCAGGCGGCGGCGCTGCTGTGGCTAGCGCTCAGCGCCTGGCGACAAGGGGATGGTGACCGTGCAGCCCAGCATCTAAGCCATTTGCTGCCGCTGGCCCGCCAGCAGGAATGCGATGCGCTGTTGACGAGACCCACCTTTCTCGGCCTGCAGGGAGGCCAAGCCGCCATCCCACTCTTGCTCGAAGCGCGGGCGCGCGGCATCGAAATCCGGTACGCGGAGCGCCTGCTCGATACGCTTGGGGTCGCCGGGGTGGAGTATCATCCCGGCTATGGTCTCGCTGTGCAGACGCTGGGTTCTTTTGCCGTCTGGCGGGGCGCCGAGCCGGTGGCCGCGCGCGACTGGCAGCGTGAGAAAGCTCGCCAGATCTTCCAGCTGCTGCTGACCTACCGGGGGCAGTGGTTCTATCGCGAACAGATCGTGGACCATCTCTGGCCCCACCTGCCCCCAGATGCTGCCGAGCGCGATTTCAAAGTTGCACTCAACGCGCTGACCAAAGCCCTCGAGCCCCAGCGGCCCCGGGGCGCGCCATCCTTTTTTGTCGTGCGGCGGGGCACCGTCTATGGCCTCAATCCGGCCGCGCACATCGTGGTAGACACCGACGATTTTCAACGGCTGGCCGGATCAGACGAGGTGGCGGCCTTGCGCCAGGCATTGGCCTTGTACGAAGAGGACTACCTACCCGATAGCCTCTACGAGGACTGGTCGGCCGCCGAGCGACAGCGGCTGCGACATCTGTACCTGACCACGGCCGAGCGCCTGGCCCGCCACCTGCTGCAAGACGGTTCGTGGCACGAGATCATTGAGATCTGCCAGGTAATCCTGGCCCGTGACAATTGTTGGGAGGCGGCCTATCGCTTGCTGATGCAGGTCTATGCCGCGCAAGGCAACCACACCTTGCTTCACAGCACCTACCAGCGCTGCTCCGCCACGCTCCAGGAGGAATTGGGCCTCGAGCCATCGCCCTCCACCCAGGCATTGTTCGAGCGTTTGAAAAACCAAGAATACAGCACGTAGAGCGGGGAACACTCGCTCCCCACTTTGGTCCCCGCTCGTAACTCGCTTGTAACTACTCCGTAACAGCTACCTGCTACAATAGAAGTGGATGGGCGTTGCGTCCCATCCCTTGCGAATTCGTAACCAAATACAATGTGGAGGGTAGAATAATGTCTGAGGACAAAAGCTTTTTCGAGAAGAACATGGAGATGTGGGAACGCTGGACCAGCAGCTACATGGACACAATGGCTTCGGCCATGGAAAAGACGATGGAGCAGTCGTCGGCGCTGCAAAAGCAGGTCGACAAGGCGGTCGCCACGGCTGTCGGCGCGCAGATGGATGCGACCTTGACCGCCATCCGCTCACTGGAAAAGCAGGTGGAGACACTGTCGGGCAAGATCGACGAGATGTTGCAACAGGAAGACTAGGATTGGGTGGGTTGGGAGGCGCTCCCAACAACCGGTCCTTGACCAAGGGGATATTATGACGGCAGACTGGCTAACCGCCTGGGAAAAGACACTGGAACTGGCCAATGGCTGGATGACGGGCGTGGCCAAGTCCCAGGAAACAACACTCACCGCGGCAACACGCCACCTGGAATTGATGACGAACACCTATACCCGCCTGTGGGGCGCGGAAGCCCCGGACGTGTTGCCCGCCGACCGCCGCTTCAAGGACGACAGCTGGAGCGAGAATCTAGCATTCGACATACTGAAGCAGCTCTATCTGATCACCGGTCAGTGGCTGGTGGAGATGACCGATGGGCTGGAGGGGATCGACCCTGACCTGCGCAAGCGGGCCCAGTTCTGGACGCAGCAGGCGGTGGACGCGGCCAGCCCTAGCAACTTTGCAGCAACCAACCCCCAAGTGTTGCAGGAGATTGTGCGCAGTGGTGGGACCAATCTGGTCCAGGGCTATCAGAATCTGATCTCGGATCTGCAAAAGGGCCGCATCAGCATGGTGCCGGACGGCGCCTTTGAGGTGGGCGTGGATCTAGCCATCACACCAGGCAAGGTCGTCCATCGCAATCCTCTCATCGAATTGATCCAGTATACCCCTACGACCAAAAGAGTGCGGGAGCTTCCGATCCTGGTCATACCGCCCTGGATCAACAAGTACTATGTCATGGACATGCGACCTGAAAACTCGATGTTCAAGTACTTGGTGGATGCCGGCTTTACGCTCTTTACCATCAGCTGGAAGAACCCCGACGAGTCGGTGCTGGATCTGGAGTGGGCCGATTACATGGAGTTGGGCATCATCGAAGCGCTGCGCGTCGTGCGGACCATTACCGGCGCGGAGAAAGTGAACACCGTCGGCTATTGTCTGGGGGGTATGGTCGAGCAGGTGACACTGGCCTATCTGGCGGCCCAAGGGGACGAGGCCGCCAGCGACCAAGGCTTGCCGGAAGTAAGCAGTGCTACTTTTTTCACCACCCACCAGGATTTCACCGACGTGGGCGATATCGACGTGTTCCTCAGCGAGCCAGAGGTGCAGCTCTTGGAGTTGCTCATGGACGCCAGCGGCGGCTATCTGGATGGTAGGAACATGGCCGCGACGTTCAACATGCTGCGGGCCAATGACTTGTTGTGGAACTATGTGGTCCACAACTACCTGTTGGGCCAGACACCCCCGGCCTTCGATCTGCTCTACTGGAACAGCGATGGGACGCGGGTGCCCGGCAAAGTGCACTCGTTCCTCCTCCGCGAGTTTTTCCTGGCGGACAAGCTAAAAGAGCCAGACGCCATCCAGATCCGGGGCGTGGGCATCGACACACGGCGGGTGAAGGTCCCGGCCTATGCGGTGGCCGGCGAGAGTGACCACATCGTACCGTGGCGGGGTGCGTCCAAGATCCGGCAGCTGATGGGCGGGCCGGTGCGCTTTGTACTGGCCGAGAGCGGCCATATCGCCGGCATCATCAATCACCCGGACAAGAAAAAGCGCGGCTACTGGCTGAATACGGCGCGCAATGCACGGCGCCTCGAGCCGGACGAGTGGCTGGCCGGAGCGACCAAGCACGAAGGCAGTTGGTGGCTGGACTGGGTCCCCTGGCTGAAGAAGCACGCGGGTAAGCTGGTCGAGCCGCCGCCCATGGGCAGCGAGTCGCATCCGCCGATTATGGATGCACCGGGCACCTACGTCTTGGAGGAATGAGAGCGGGGCAAAGATAGGGAAACGTGGCGACACGCGACTCCCTATCTCTGCCTGGCTGGAGGGCAAGATGGCCGAGAAGGAAGAGAAGCAACCGGGCGATCCATTCGCGCAGATGGTCCAGTTCTATGACGATTGGACCAAGACCTGGGCGGGCGCGGCCAGCGAGATGGTATCCAGCAAGAGCTTTGCCGACTCGATGGCCCAACAACTGGAGAGCACGCTGAGCACGACCCAACTGATGCGCCGCCAGATGGCCGAGATCATGGAGCAATCGCTTCAGCAGATGAGCTTGCCCACGCGCAAACAGGTGATGTCCCTAGCCGGGCGGATGACGAATATCGAGATGCGCTTGGACGACGTGGAAGCCAAGCTGGACGAGGTGTTGGATCTGCTCAAAGCGGACAAGTAGGCAAAGAACGAGGGGGCGGGGACCATGTCACTGCCAAGTATCATGGAAGGCTTCGAGCTCGATCCCGAGTTTGTAAAGGGCTATGCGCCGGAGCAGATTGCGGCCGCGCAGGCGCGCTATGCCGAGGGGGTCCAGGTAGTCGTCGATTCCCTCGAGGTCCCGGTGGGCCTGACACCGAAGGAAGTGGTCTGGACCCTCAACAAGGCCAAGCTCTACCGTTACAAACCGACGCAGCCGCCCGAGGCACGCCACCCGATCCCCCTGCTGCTGGTCTATGCCCTGATCAACAAACCCTTCATCTTTGATCTGGCCCCTGGCCGGAGTTTTATCGAGTATATGGTCGATCAAGGGTTCGACATGTATCTGCTCGACTGGGGCTCGCCCGGGCCGGAGGACCAGGGGATAACCTTTGACGATTACGTCACCGAGTACTTGTCTCGAGCGGTCCGCAAAGTGCTCCGTGTCTCGGGCGCCGGCGAGATTTCGATGCTGGGCTATTGCTTGGGCGCGACGCTGGCCACCGTCTATGCCGCCCACTATCCTGATGCTCCGCTCCGCAACCTGATCCTACTGACCGCCCCTCTTGACTTTTCCAGTTCGCCCGAAGGCTCCATGGCCATGTGGCTGGAAGAGGAGCGCCTCGACGTGGACCGCATGATCGGGGCCTTTGGCAACGTGCCCGGCGAGCTGATCCGCTTCTGGGCCAAGCTGCTCAAACCGGCCGAGAATTTCGTCGGCGCCTATGTCAGCGTCTGGAAGAACCTGGACGACGAACAAGCGGTCCGCGGCTGGCAGGCCATCAACCGCTGGGTGGAAGATGTGATCCCCTTCGCTGGCAGTGCGTTCCGCCAATTCGTGGTGGATTACGTCCGCGACAACAAGCTCATCAAGGGCCAGCACGAGGTTCAAGGCCAGCCCGTGGATCTGTCCAACATCCGGGCCGCGCTGCTGAATATAGTCGCCCAGTACGACCATCTGGTCGCACCCTCGCAGGCCACCAGTATCATGGACTTGATCTCCAGTGAAGACAAAGAACTGCGCGTCATTCCATCCACCCACGTGGGTATTATGGCTAGCGGGCGGGCCCGCTACAAGCTCTGGCCGGAAGTTGTCGAGTGGTTGGCCCCGCGTTCTGCCCAAGACTGAGAGGAAAGATCGCTAGAGTCTCGATCACATGTTTTCGAAAGTATTGATCGCCAACCGGGGGGAGATTGCAGTCCGCATCCTGCGCGCCTGCCGCGAGTTGGGCGTGAAGACGGTGGCCGTCTATTCCGAGGCTGACCGGCGAGCCCTACACGTGCGCTACGCCGACGAGGCATACGCCATCGGCCCGGCATTGGCCCGTGACAGCTACCTGCGCGCCGATCGCATACTCGACGCGGCCAGGGCCAGTGGAGCGGAAGCGATCCACCCCGGCTATGGCTTTTTGGCCGAGAATGCCGAGTTTGCGGCTGCTTGCGCCGAGGCGGGGGTCACGTTCATTGGACCGCCGGCGGGGGCCATCGCGGCCATGGGTGACAAGGTCGAGGCTCGCCAGCGGATGCAGACGGCCGGCGTGCCGGTCATCCCCGGCACCGACACCGACCTACGAGACGAACAGATCGTGGGCGAGGCAGAGCGCGTCGGCTTTCCGCTATTCATCAAAGCCGCAGCGGGCGGCGGCGGCAAAGGGATGCGCTTGGTCCAAGAGAGCGACCAGTTGGAGCGAGCGCTGGGCCAGGCCCGCCGCGAGGCATTGAAGGCCTTTGGCGACGACCGTGTCTACCTGGAACGGGCGGTACAGGGGGCGCGCCACGTCGAGATCCAGATCCTGGCCGATACCCATGGCACGGTCATCCACCTGAACGAGAGAGAATGCTCCGTCCAGCGCCGCCACCAGAAGCTGGTCGAAGAAACACCCTCACCGGCCGTGGACGACGATCTGCGACAGCGTATGGGCGCCGTCGCGGTGCGCGCCGCCCAAGCAGTTTATTATGTCAATGCCGGGACGGTGGAGTTTCTACTAGGTCGCGACCAAACCTTCTATTTCCTGGAGATGAACACGCGGTTGCAGGTTGAGCATCCGATCACCGAGGCCATCAGCGGCATAGACATTGTCAAGGAGCAGCTGCGGCTGGCCGCCGGGGAACCGTTACGCTACCGACAAGAGGACATCGTTGCCCAGGGCCACGCTATCGAGTGCCGCATCACCGCTGAGGATCCGTTCAGCAGTTTCTTGCCGGCCAGCGGGCGCATCATCCGCCTATTCCAGCCCAGCGGCCCGGGTGTGCGCGTGGACAGCGGCATCGAAGAGGGATTGGAAGCATCAACCTTCTATGATTCCCTGCTGGCCAAGCTCGTCGTCTGGGGGGAGAACCGCGAGGCGGCGATCCAACGTTTGTCCGGGGCATTGGCCGAGTACCGTATCGTTGGCCTGCCAACATCGATCCCGTTTCATCAATGGTTGATCCAGCACGAGGCGTTTCGCCGGGGCGAGTACGACACATCGTTGCTGGCCGAACACTTTTCGCTGGCCGAACCAGACCGCGAGGCCAACCGGTCCCTGGCCGCCCTGGTGGCGGTCTTCTTGAGCCACGAACAGCGGCAGCGCACCCGCTTGGCAGCTTCTCCGGACAGCGAAGAGGACTGCGGGCCGGGCTGGCGCTCGGACCACGCTTGGAAGATGGCGGGGCGGCGAGAGGCGATGGACCGGTGAACTATATCGCCACGGTGGATGAACAGACATACCGCATTGGACTGGAAGAGGACGGCCTCACGCTAGACGGCGCGCCGGTCGAGATCGATCTACAGAGCATCGACGGCGGGTTTCATTATTCGCTGCTTGTGGGTGCGATCTCGCACGAGGTCTTTGTCGAGCGCTGCGAGGACGTCTGTTTCGTGACCCTTGGCGGGCAACGCTACCGGGTCCAGGTCGAGGACGAGCGTGACCAGCGTCGCGGGAAGCAACGGGCAGCGGTCGAGGAAACGGGTGAGGCGGAGCTGACCAGCCCGATGCCTGGTGTGGTGGTCGCTGTACTGGTGGAAGCGGGCCAAGAGGTTCGCACCGGCGAGGGACTGCTGATCCTCGAAGCGATGAAGATGGAGAACGAGATCCGTGCCCCGCGCACCGGCGTGGTCGAGGCGGTGCACGTTTCGCCCGGCCAACGGGTGGGCCAGGGCGATGTGCTGTTGCGCATCGGATCTTGATTGAAAAGCCTGTCATCATCCGCGAAGATGACCCATTGGAGCGCGAGATCATCGGACAATGCAACGAGGCTGGCGAGATGGCTGCTATGCCCGCCAGCTTCCTGCTACACTAGCTGGATCCAAAGGACAAAAGCCAAAACATGGTTGCTACACCAAAACCTGAAACCGCCGCAGGACAGCATGGAGCTTCTGCTCCCACCCCGATAGGCATCGTTAGCGCCGGTATGTATCTACCGGAACCGGTGCTGACCGCCGCCGATATTGCCCAAGAGAGCGGCCTGCCCGAGTGGGTGGTACGCGACAAACTGGGCATTGAGCAAAAACACATGGCCGGGCCGGACGATCATCCCAACGAAATGGCCATCAAAGCCGCCCTCGATTGCCTGTCCAAGACCGACATCGATCCCAAAGAGATCGACGTGGTCCTCTGTACCACCGAAGAGTGGCGCGAGTACCTGCTCTGGACATCGGGTATCCACCTGGCCCACGAGATCGGCGCGACGAACGCTTGGGGCATCGACATTCACACCCGCTGCTGCACCACCGTCGCCGCGCTCAAGATGGCCAAGGACATGATGCGCAGCGACCCCGATATTGACACTGTCCTCATCGGCGGCGGGTACCGCATCGGCGACTTGATCGATCTAAAGAATCTGCGCACGACGTTCCTGTTCAACATCGGCGCGGGGGCAGGGGCGCTATTGCTGCGCCGGGGTTGGCCGCGCAACCACGTACTGGGATCGCATTTGATCACCGATGGTTCGATGAGCAAGCACGTCATTGTGCCCGCCAGCGGCACCGTCCAATTTCCCACTGACGAGGCCGTGGCGCAGGGGCTGTTCTATTTTGACCTGGTGGAACCTGAGGCGATGAAAGAGCGGCTCAACGCTGTTTCGATGGACAACTGGATGTTTTGCATCGACGAGGCGCTGCGCAAAAGCGGTGAGGAGGTCCGGGGCCAGCCCTATACCCGGGAAGATCTGGGGTTCCTGAACATGGTCCTCATCAAACCTTCGGCCTACCGGGACATGCTCCAACGCTTGGGCTTGAGCGAAGAGCAGGCCGTGTACAATGCCGATGTGGGCCACATTGGCGAACAGGACAGCATCATCAACATCGTCCGCGGGCTGGAGCAGGGTCGCCTAAAGGATGGTGATCTGATGGCCGTCGTAGGCGCCGGCATCGGCTACGTCTGGGGGGCGGCGTGCGTTCAGTGGGGAAAGAGCAACGAATAGCCGCCGTATGGCGTCCAGCGCACTGCGACAAAAAATCATCGACAACGTCACGAAATCGAAAAAGGAGACGATAGGATCATGCGACTTAAGGACAGAGTAGCCCTCATCACCGGTGGGGCCGCCGGGATCGGCAAGACGACAGCACAGCGCTTTATTGAAGAAGGCGCCACAGTCGCCATCTGCGATGTAAACGCAGAAGCAGGCGCCGGGGCGGTGGAGGAATTGGGGGCACAGGCCGAGTTTTACCAGGTGGATGTCACCGACCGGCAGGCGGTGCAGGAGTGGGTAGACGCCGTGGTGGAGAAGCACGGTCGGGTGGACCTGCTGGTCAACAATGCAGGCATCCTGCGCGATAACCAACTGGTCAAGATCCGGGATGGCGAACTGGTGAAGCAGATGTCCGAGGCCGAGTTCGACTTGGTTATCAGCGTGAACCTCAAGGGCGTGTTCAACTGCACGCAGGCCGTGGCGCCGGTCATGATCCGCCAGGGGAGCGGCGTGATCCTCAACGCCTCGTCGGTCGTTGGCTTGGATGGCAATTTCGGCCAGACCAATTACGTGGCCACCAAGGCCGCTGTGATCGGCATGACCAAAGTCTGGGCGCGGGAGTTGGGCCGCTACGGTGTGCGCGTCAACGCCGTGGCCCCCGGCTTTACCGCCACCGAGATCCTGATCTCGATGCCGGAGAAGGTGCTGGATGGTATGCGGGCCCGCACGCCGCTGGGCCGCTTGGGCGAACCACGCGACATCGCCAACGCCTACCTCTTTTTGGCATCGGATGAGGCGAGCTTTGTCACCGGAACGATACTACGGGTGGATGGGGGCATTGTCGTCGGCACCTAGGAGAGGAGAACGAGAAATCGAGGCGGGTCCTCTATCTCTCGAACCGTCTGAGAGGGGAGCCATGACCGTTTCCCTGGACCAATTGATTGCCAAGCACCATGAGTCACTGGTAGACGGCATCGTCAAAGATGCCATCCGCCAGATCCCGGCCTATGGACAAGCCCCACTGCAGAAAACCGTCGACCGGGTCGAGCGCTTCCTCGACGCCTTGGCCGAGAGTATAGCCTGCAACGATCCAGACGTGTTGGAAGAGTATCTGGTTGGCGTAGCCCAGGAACGCAAGCAGGAGGGGTATGCCATCATCGAATTGCACGCTATCGTCCAACTCGCCGAGGAACACCTGCAAGTCGCCATCCAGGAGGACGTGAGCGACACAGTGGAACGCAACGGATTGTTGGCGCTGCTCCAGGCGGTGATGGGCGCGGCGCGCATGGTGCTCAGCGTTCGCTACGTGCTCAGCGCGCGGGCGTTGTGAGCAGTCAGGACAGATGATGGCATAGAGCAGCCGGAAGCTTCTGGCTGATTCACGAGCGGAGAGGAGGAAGAAAGGGATGCATGCAGCAGATCTGTTGGCCAACCGGGCGCGTCTGACGCCCGAACGCGCGGCGTTGCTTACACTGCCCGACAACCGGCCGTACACGTATGGTGAGCTGAACGCACGGGCCAACCGCCTGGCCCATTGGATGCGGTCCTTCGGTGTGCAGAAGGGCGACCGTGTCTCGATCTTGGCCCACAATGGCATCGAGTACATCGATCTGTTCTACGGCCTGGCCAAGATCGGTGCGATCTTTGCCCCACTCAACTGGCGGTTGGTGGCCCGCGAGCTGATCTACATCGTCAATGATTGCCAGCCCAAGGTACTGCTGTGCGGGCCGGAATTCACCGGGGTGCTGGCTGAGATGCGGCCCGAGATCCAAGTCGCACACTATGCCGGCGTGCAGGGCGCTGCGTTCGACGGCGCCCTGGACTATGACGCTGAAGTGACCGCTGCGTCCGATGCTGAGCCATCGCGACCGCCGCTAGACCCCGACGACACGTACGCCATTCTCTACACCTCGGGGACCACCGGCCGGCCCAAGGGCGCCATGATCCCGCACCGGCAGGTCTTGTGGAACGCCATCAATACCATCACCAGCTGGGGACTCACCGAAACCGATGTTTCGCCGGTGTTCACCCCGCTGTTTCACGCCGGAGGACTGTTTGCCTTTCTCACCCCCCTGTTCTATGCCGGTGGACGGATCCTCCTGTTCCGCACCTTCGACCTAGACGCCATCTTCCGGGCCATTCTCGATGAAGCGTGCACGGTGGTTCTGGGCGTACCCACCATCTTTCGCATGATCATGGACCATCCCGGCTTCCCCGAGGCCGATTTTCACAATGTGCGCTTTTTCATCAGCGGTGGGGCGCCGCTTCCGCCGGAGCTGGCCCACGAATGGCTCGCCGCCAAAGGCGGGGTCTTTCGCCAGGGCTACGGCCTGACGGAGGTAGGCGCCAACTGCTTCAGCATGACCGATGAAGAATCGGTGACCAAGCTGGGCT
>JASFOV010000028.1:0-16621 GCA_050116355.1 Anaerolineae bacterium | reverse complement strand
ACCATTGCCAATACCTTCAGCAACTTCTTGGATGTGGAAAGCGGCAGTGGCGGCTACGATATCTTGGTCCAGACCAATCCTTTCAACCCCGTGCCTGCCGGCACCTTCGAGGAGGCGGTGACCGATCTGGTTGCTAGCGGTGAGATCGAGGAGCCAAGCGCTCTGGCAGGCGTCGCTTTCGGTCCTGTGGAAGCGCAGGCTCCAATCATGTGCCAGGCGGCGAGCTATATCGTCAATGGTGTGGGGGATGACTTTGTTGCCACACAACAGCTGGAGTTGTCCGCACTGGACACGGGCTACGAGTCTGCGGACCAGGTATGGTCTGCGCTGCAAGCGGACCCAAGCCTGGCCATCGTCGACAATTTCTCGGTCGACCGCACTGGCGACCCCACCTACCAACTGGATGAAGATGCGTTTCTCATCGAATCGATCGGAGCCAGCGATACGCAATTCGAGCCGGTGACTATCCGTATGACAGGTGTAGACGGTCAAGCCCGAGACTTGACCGTGATCGGTGTGCTGGCCAGCGCCCCCAGCTTTTACGGAGCCATGGTCAACGACGAAGCAGCAGCGGCCTTGGGCTACAATACCGCCAACCGCTACTTCCTGCGCCTGCCGGAAGGGGCCGATGCGCGCGCCACGGCCAATGCTATAGAGGGCGCCTTCGGCCGCAGCGGCCTGCAGACTTCTCTGCCCAAGGAACAACTGGCCGAAAGCCGCCAGTCAATCAACAGCATCTTCTACCTTCGACAGGGGTTCATGGGCCTAGGTCTACTCATCGGTGTGGCGGCGCTGGGTGTGGTCACCATCCGTGCGGTGGTCGAGCGGCGCCAGCAGATCGGGGTCCTGCGCGCCATCGGCTTCCAGCGCAACATGGTCCAGTCGGTCTTTTTGCTGGAGAACATGTTCGTGTCGGGCCTGGGGACCTTCATCGGCTACGGTCTGGCCCTAACCTTTGCCTATAACCTCTATCTTCAGGTGGCTGCCGACCAGGGCCTGGCCTTCCTGCCGCCTTGGCCGACGCTGATTGGCATCGGCTTGGCCATCTTTGCTGCGGCGCTGTTCACCGCCTGGTTCCATGCACGACGGAGTGCCAAGGTCGTGATCGCGGAAGCGTTGCGCTACCAGGGATAGCAATTGCCGCTGACCATCGTCGCGGGAGCGCGCTGTAGGGTAGACGCTTCCCTTTCTCTGGCCTGTGCGCCTCCTGCGCGGATTGGCCAGCAGCGTTCCACCGGGTGGGTCCTCCAGGACCCACCCGGATTCCTTTTGGGTTTTGCTCTCCCACTTGACAGTTCGGCCCGCGGGTGGTATACTTGGTGTAGCAGGCACACTAAGGAGGTGCTATGGCTGGCTCACAGCAGGAACCGGCGACGCTTTGCGAGTGCCCGCAGATTTCTGTAGATGTCGTGATTTTCAGCCTGCGTGATGATCAGTTGCGCATCCTGCTTGTCAGTCGCCAGCGACCGCCTTTTGAGAACACCTGGGCGATTCCGGGTGGAGTTGTGCGGGACGACGAGGCGCTGGAAAGGGCCGCCCAGCGCCAGCTGGAGGAGCAGACGGGCCTGGTGGATGTTTTCTTGGAGCAGCTGTACACTTTTGGTGACCCGCATCGCCACCCTCACCAGCGAATTGTCAGCGTGACCTATTTCGCTGTAGTTCCCCCAACTGGCATCGTGCCCCGCGCTGCGGATGATGGCCAGCGGGTACGGTGGTGGCCCATGGGCGATCTTCCCCCTCTTGCTTTTGATCATGGAAGCATCCTTGACTATGCGCTGACGCGCCTGCGCTACAAACTCGAGTACACGGCCGTCGGCTTTGAGCTACTGCCCCAGACCTTCACCCTCACCGAGTTGCAAACGGCCTATGAAATCGTGCTGGGCGAAACCCTGGACAAGCGCAACTTCCGACGCAAGATCCTGAGTGCTGAGATCATTGAGCCGACCGGTGAGTACCGCGCCGGGGAAGGCCGGCCTGCTCAACTATACCGCTATCGCCAGGATGCTGTCGCCGAGGTCAAGGCCCGTCGTCTATTCCCGTGAGAGGGCCGGTGTGCGGTCCCACTTCTTCTAGCTCGCTAGTTTGCGATGCGCGCGCCCGGTTCCGACTGAATGCCGCATCGTGCTGGGCCAGTAGTATCCTGTTCATCACCATCCCCGAATTTGACAGATTGGCCGCCTTGCGTCTATAATTAGTGTGTAATAAACACTAAGTGTGGAAGACGATGGTACAGGATAGAATGTGGGGAGGGACCATGGACTTGGAACGGTTGGTTGAAAGTAGCCGTCCTTTTTTGGGTTGGTTGGTTGGCTGGTACAATGACCGGCCAGCTCTGGACCTGGCCGAGGTGGCCGAAGAAGCCGGCGGCCCGGACAAAGTCGCTGTACTCGCCGTCGACGTGACGACCGGTTTCTGTTCCGAGGGGCCGCTGGCCAGCGAGCGGGTAGGGGGTATCGTCGAACCGATCGTACGGCTCTTTGAGCGGGCCCATAGCTTGGGGATCCGCCACTTCATCCTGCCGCAAGACACCCACACTGAGGACGCAGTCGAATTCGGAAGCTATCCGGCCCATTGTGTGCGTGGCACCGACCAACCACAGACGGTGGCGGACCTGAAGCGCCTGCCTTTCTCTGAACGATTCCTGATTATGGAGAAGAATTCGATCAGCTCCAGCATCGGCACGGAACTCGATGAGTGGCTAGATAGCCACCCCGAGGTCACGACCTATTTCGTCGTGGGTGACTGCACCGATCTGTGCGTCTACCAGCTGGCCATGCACCTCCGCTTACGGGCCAATGAATTGAACTTGTCCCAGGTACGGGTCATCCTGCCGCTGCAAGGGGTGGATACCTTTCATATACCCGTGGAGGTAGCGAAGGAAATTGACGCCATGCCTCACCACGGTGATCTCCTGCACCTCGTCTTTGTCTACTCTATGGCCCAGAATGGCGTGGATGTTGTCGAAAGGGTGGAATAGCGTGGGCGTGATCGACGAAATTGTAGACTGGTTGCGCACCTATGCGGCCGCCGCGGGCAGCCGCGGCTATGTTGTTGGCTTGAGCGGGGGCGTGGACTCGGCTTGTACGGCGGCGCTCTGTCAGCGAGCGATGGGGGATCATGTGCTGGCTGCGCTGTTGCCCTGTCACAGTGGGGCCTCAGACGCGGAACTCGCACATCTAGTCGCCGACGCCTTTGGCTTGCAGACCGTCACGGTTGAGCTCGGACCAGCCTACGATTATATGCTGGCGGCTCTGCCTTCAGAACCATCCGGCCTGGCGGCGGCGAACATCAAACCGCGGCTGCGCATGGCAGCGCTGTATGCCTTGGCACAAATGCGGAACTATCTGGTGGCAGGCACCGGCAACAAGAGCGAGATCATGATCGGCTACTATACCAAGTACGGCGACGGTGGTGTGGACGTTGAGCCTTTGGGCGATCTGTACAAGTGGCAGGTGCGGCAGCTAGCCCGTGATCTGGGGGTGCCTCAGGCCGTGATCGACCGTTCTCCGAGTGCCGGGTTGTGGGCGGGGCAGACCGATGAGGGCGAGATGGGGTTGACCTACACCGAATTGGACGCGGCACTGGTCGCGATCGAGACCGGGGAGCCGGTGGGTGTTGCCCCACAGGTCCTGATCAAGGTCCAGGAGATGATCGCCGGTTCCGCTCACAAGCGGGCTACACCACCCATCTGTCCGGTCGCTTGGACCTTCTGACGTTGACCGTTTCTGATCCCGCCCATATGCCGGCGGGCACATGGAACCAGATAAGGAGGTACGTCATGAGCAATCGATTGGATGAGTTCCGGACCTATCGCCAGCGGATGAATGATCGCATTCTGGGCGCAGGCCATCTGGGGATCAAGCGTTTCTTCAACCTGGACACCAACGCCTACCAGGATGGCGCTTTGGCCAGCGATACCAAAGAGCTGCTGGGGCTGGTGGCTTCGGCCGTCTTGCGCTGTAATGACTGCATCGATTACCATCTGATCCAGTGTGTTGAGGCGGGGTTCAGCGACGAGGAACTGTACGAAGCGCTCAATGTAGCCCTAGTCGTGGGTGGGAGCATCGTCATTCCTCACCTGCGGCATGCCTTCGAGACCCTCGATCTGCTGCGCGAGGAGGCGGGTGCCGTCTGAGGTGCCAGAGTATCCGATCAAGGAAAGGCACTCGGCCCAGGAGGTAGGGACTTGAACGAATCACAACGAAGGACGGCGGAAGGAATCCTGTTTACCGACCAGTACCAGTTGACGATGGCCCAGTTATACTACCGGGTCGGCATGCACGAGATGCAGGTGCAGTTCGACCACTTTTTCCGGAGCTACCCGGACTATGGCGCGCACAAAGCCGGGTACTGCATCATGGCTGGTTTGGCCTGGCTCCTCGACTGGATGGAGGACGCGCACTTTCGAGACGAGGACATAGAGTATTTGCGTCGCCAGACTGGACGGGCTGGCAGACCCGTGTTTGGCGACGACTTTTTGCAGTGGCTGCGGCGGAATGGCACCTACCGGGGCATCACCCTCCGCGCCATCCCCGAAGGGCGGGTGGTGCATCCTAATGTCCCGTTGACGGTTGTCCAGGGGCCGCTGGCCATGGCGCAGATTCTTGAAACCTCGCTGCTGAACCATCTGAACTACCAGACGCTGATCGCTACCAAAGCGGCGCGCATTCACGAGAGCGGGCGGGGCCGGACGATGCTGGAGTTTGGCCTGCGCCGCGGGCACGAGCGCGGTGCCAATGCTGGGGCGCGGGCCGCCCTGATTGGCGGCGCAGACTTTTCCTCCAATGTTGGCCTTTCCCATGTCGTAGGCCTAACGCCCAAAGGCACGCACGCCCACAGCATGGTCCAGGCCTTCATGGCGCTGGGTATGAGCGAACTGGATGCCTTTCGCGCATATGCCAAGGTCTATCCCGATGACTGTCTATTGCTGGTCGATACCATCGACACCCTGGAGAGCGGTGTGCCCAACGCCATCCGTGTCTTTGAGGAATTGAAGCGTCAAGGCCACGAACCCATGGGCATCCGCCTTGACTCGGGCGACTTGGCCTTTCTCAGCATCCAGGCTGCCAAGATGATGAACGAGGCTGGTTTTCCCAAGACTTCTATTGTGCTGTCGAATGATCTGGATGAACTGTTCATTCTTCAGATCTTGACCCAGATCAGCCACGAGGCGCCGCGCTACGGGGTTGATCCAGACCATCTCATCGATCGACTGGTATACGGCGTTGGCACGCGGTTGATCACCTCTTGGGGCGAGCCAGCCCTGGGCGGCGTCTACAAGCTGGTCGCCATACGAGACGAGGATCGTTGGGTCCCCGTCCTCAAAGTCTCCGAATCGTCGGCCAAGACACCCAACCCAGGCCACAAGCTGGTATGGCGCGTGTATGACCAGCGGGGCAAGGCCACGGCGGATCTGCTGAGCTTGGAGGACGAGGACCCGCGTCAGATGGAGCGGGTTTCCTTGCACCATCCAACACGCCACACCACCTACCGCGTGTTGGAGCAGAAGGATATTTCGGAGATCGAACCGCTATTGGTTGATGTGTTGCGTGACGGCGAGTGCGTCTACGATCTGCCTTCGCTCGACGAGATCCGGCAAATGCGACAGAGCGATGTCCGCCGCTTGGACCCTGGTGTTCGACGCTTAATGAACCCGCACATCTATCACGTGTCGTTGACGCAGCGGCTGTGGGATCTGAAGCGGGATCTGATCGAATCGGCCATGGCCAGAAGCCAGTAGAAATCTGTAGTGCTTGACTTTGTCCGGGTTTTGTGCCATACTAGGCAGCAGAACTAGAGAGGAGCGTACGAGAATCATGTGCGGGCGGTTTACGTTGAGCGATCCCGACGCCGAACTGGCGGTGCAATTTAACCTGCCCGAGATTCCCGACCTCAAGCCGCGTTACAACATTGCCCCCACGCAGCCGGTAGCCACCGTGCGGGCCGCTGCCGGCGGCCCCGCCCGTGAAATGGTTCTTTTGCACTGGGGCTTGATCCCGTTCTGGGCCAAGGATCCAGGCATTGGCTCACGCATGATCAATGCCCGGTCAGAGACGGTAGCTGAAAAACCCGCCTTTCGCGCCGCCTTCCGGCGGAGGCGCTGCCTGGTGGTGGCGGACGGCTTTTACGAGTGGCAGAAGCAGAACGGCAACAAACAGCCGTACTACATTCACTTGCGTGATGGACAGCCCTTTGCCTTCGCCGGTCTGTGGGAGCATTGGGAGGGCGAGGCGGGCGTCATCGAGTCTTGTACCTTGCTGACGACCGAGCCGAACGAACTGGTCCGTCCCGTGCACAACCGCATGCCGGTGATTGTCAAGCCTGACGACTATGAACTGTGGCTTGATCCCGAAATGCAGCAGCCTGAACGCCTGCAACCTCTGCTGGGACCCTACCCCTCGGCCGAGATGGACGCCTACCCGGTCAGCCGGCGGGTCAACCGCCCTCAAAATGATGACCCCCAGTGTATTGAGCCTTTGCCCCAGCAGCAGGGCTTTGAGGCACTCTAGTCCGGTGGAGCGTTGATGCGGATCACAGTTCGTTTGTTGGCCAGCTACCGGCAGTATCTGCCCGAGAATCACGATACTCAGGCTGGCTATGGCTTGGACGTAACATCCGGTGTCCAAGTCGATGATGTCCTGACCGAACTGCCCATCCCACAAGAAGATCCCTTTACCTTTTTTGTAAACGGCCGCCATGCTACGCACGACATGGTTCTGGAAGAGGGCGACATCCTGTCTGTCTTTCCAGCGGTAGGCGGCGGCTAGCGAATCATATTCGATCAAGTTCCAAGGAGGGAGCATATTACCATGTATGGCTGGCACGGACGAGTTCTGCGCGTAAACCTGACTGACGGCACGATGCAAGAGGAGACTTTTGGTCAGGAGGAAGCACGCAAGTTCATTGGCGGGCGTGGCCTGGCGATCAAGTATCTGTTGGAGGGCATGGATCCGCAGGCAGATCCACTATCGCCCGAGAGTCTATTGATCATGGCCACCGGTCCCTTGACCGCAACACCAGCGCCGACCGGTAACCGGTATATGGTGGTCTGCAAGTCCCCGCTGACCGGGGTTTTGGCCAACTCCAACTCGGGTGGTGTCTTTCCGACCATGATGAAGCGCTCCGGCTACGACCTGTTCATCTTTGAAGGCAAAGCCGACAAGCCGGTGTATCTCTATGTCGATGAGCGCCAAGCCGAGCTTCGCGATGCGACACATTTGTGGGGACTTGATACTCACCAGACTGACGATACCATCCGGGAAGAGACGGAAGAGGACGTGAGTATAACCTGCATCGGACCAGCGGGCGAGAATCTGGCCCTGATCGCTGCCATCATCAACGACAAGCACCGGGCTGCGGCCCGCTCGGGCGTAGGCGCGGTCATGGGCTCCAAGAACCTTAAAGCAGTGGCGGTGCGAGGCGAACTCAATCCGGAACTGGCCGATGCCGCGGCGTTGCGCAAGGTGGTGCTGGCAGCCAATCGCCAACTCGGCGCGGATATCAAAAAGGGTTCGACCATGCGCATCTATGGCACCTCCTATGTGCCTGATGTCACCAACGAGGCAGGGGTGTTCCCCACGTTCAACTTCCAGTTGGGACAGTTCGAGGGGACATCCCAGATCAATGGGCCGACGCTCAAGGAGCATTTCCTAATTCGCCATAAGGGTTGCTATGCCTGCCCCCTGGCCTGTGCGCGGCTGACCGAGGTCAAGGCCGAAGAATGGGGCGAAAAGTACGCGGGCAAGGGAGAAGGACCCGAGTACGAGTCGATCGGTTCGCTGGGCAGCGCGTGCGGCGTGGACAACATGGCCGCCATCACCAAAGCCAATTACACATGCAACGAACTGGGCGTGGACACCATCTCTGTGGGACTGACTGTGGCTTGCGCCATGGAGATGTACACCAAGGGCATCCTGGATGAGGAGACAATCGGCCGGCCGCTGCCCTTTGGTGACGCGGACGGCTTGATTGCCATGATCAAGGCGGCGGCTTACCGCGAGGGATTTGGGGATAGGATCGCTGACGGTAGCTGGCGCCTAGCCCAAGCGTACGGCCATCCCGAGATGTCGATCACGGCCAAGAAGCTTGAGTTCCCCAGCTATGACCCGCGTGGTCTCAAGGGCATGGGCTTGCTCTATGCCACATCCAACATCGGCGCCTCGCACATGGCCGGCGACACCGCCTATACCGAACTCTTTGGCGTGGGCAAGAAGACGGACGGACTGACCTACGAAGGCAAAGCGTGGCTGGTCAAGTACTTCCAGGATCTGTTTACCCTTATGGATGCCGCCGGGCTGTGCGTCTTTGTTTCCGTCCGGTATGCAATGGATGTCGAGGAAGGATATGTTCCCACGCGTCTGACTGAGATGGTCAACCGCGCTACTGGTTCGGACTATACAACAGACACTCTGCTGCAAGCCGCCGAGCGGGTCTACACTGCAGAACGACTGTTTCTGACCAAAGCCGGCATCTCGCGCGCCGACGATACGCTGACCCCGCGCATGATGGAGCCCATGCCTGAAGGACCCATCAAGGGCGAGACCTTTGAGCTGGACCGGTTGCTGGATGATTACTATGACGAGCGCGGTTGGGATGCGAACGGCATTCCGACCCGAGAGCGCCTGGAGGAGCTGGGCATCGCCCACTTTGCCTAGATCGGCGCGCTGGCGCGTAGCCAACGACACCCGCTGGCCCCGTACGGGGCCAGCGGGTGTTCTATTGCTTCGGTTTTGTCGGTAGCTGGCCCGGACAGGCGGACCCTAATCGCTGCTGGCCTGCGCTGCCTGGGCGTAGACTCGCTCAAACTCGGCCCGGTAGCGGGCGGCGACGTCCAGATCGTGGACGATCAGCAGGTTTTCATCGTTGGATTCGTTGGCGCTGTCGGTGAAATTGAAAGAGCCCAGGATCACGGTCTCGTCGTCGAGGATCACCACCTTGTGGTGCATACTGTATGGGTTGCCATCGAGCAAGATATCTAGCGGAGGGCGCGCACGGCTCATGCGGCCATACTCGCCATACTCACTCTCTGCTCCGCGGGTCTCAAATACTCCCTGCACGGCCAACCCCGCCTTGGCCTGCTGCTTGATGGCCTCACCCAAGCGGTCGTCGGTGAATGAAAACGCCATGAAGCGAATGCTCTCCTGGGCGCCCTCGACCGCGGCCAGGATCCGGTCCGCGACCGCGTCCTCCGGGGCAAAATAGGTCTCCACAAGCAGGTCCTCGCTGGAATCCTGGTTCCTGATGCGTAGTGTGGGATGGGGCGTGTCCGCCGGCGAAGAAGGCCCAAACCGCCGCTCAACGAACATCTCCTCGAACTCGGCCCGGTAGTTCTCGGCGAGCCGGTGCGAAAAGACGCGGACTGCGTTGTTGTCGTTGCGGTAGGTGCCGTTCTCGGTCAGGTTCCAGGAACCGGTCCAGATCACCGATTCGTCGATAATGACAAACTTGTTGTGCATGAGCGCGGACCGGTTATCCTCGCTCACTGGGATTCCGGCGCGCACCAACTGGCGGACGGCCCGTTCGTCCACGTTATCGCTATCGGTCAGCACGCGGACGGCTACCCCTCGCTGGTGGGCATTGACCAACGCCTGGCCCACGGTCTCTAGATCGAGTTCGTAGGCGGCTACATCCACGCTGGCCAGGGCCTGGGCGATGTCGCTAGCCAATATGGTATCCAGACCACTGCCACGACTCTCTGGATCGTCGGGATATCGTGGCTGGGTGAAGTAGACCTGGATCGCGTTTGCCGGCTGGAGTTCGTAGGCTTGAGGCGTAGGCTCGACGTCAAATAGGCCGAGATCCACAGCCCCGGTAATCTGTAGCACGTAGAGCCCGAGGACGGTCGCGGCGATGATGACCCAGACCCCTATGGGTAGTGGCTGTTGGCTTGACCGGTTTCGCGTGTTGCGTTTGGTCACGTCCCGCTCCCATCGGCGTCCTGTACGTCTTTCGCCGCTTCCGACGAGCCAGCATCCGTCTCCAGTAGGTCCAGTACCCTTAGCACAAAGGGGCCGTTGCCCAGATTGGCCTGGTGCTGGCCCCACTCCATTTCTTCGGTCTGCGTCCCTTCGACGGATGGGTGCGCGGGTGGCCGCGGCAAACCCGCCCCTAGTTCCAGCAGGTATCGCACCTCCGCGGTCACCTGATCAGGGGGCAACTCGTGGCGGTCGGCTGCCAAGTCGTTGATGAATTTCATCACTCGCCGCACCGGAGCGATGCGATCGCCCAGAGCCTCCCGCTGTTGATTAGCAGTGGCAGCCACCAGCAGGGGATCGCCGGCCACATCCGCGGCGGCGGCCGCCGCTTGGGCTAGTCCCCAGTCGATGAGCGGCTGGGCCTCCTCGTCGGTTAGCTCATCGGTTAGACTTGCCGAGTCCAAGATCATCCCAGCTGCCAGGCGGTTCAGGTGGGCTCGACTCGATTCTTCGGATATCATACCTTCGCCTTGATTGACATGCCCCCGGGTCAACCCGCAGATAGCTAGCGAACCTGGGGATGCCCCTCTTTCCAGATCCGCTCCCACTCGGGTACGTCCTCGTCCTCCAATTGCTTGCGCAGCTCAAAGACTTGGTCACGGAGCAGGGCGGCCTTTTCGAACTCTAGATTGGCCGCAGCTTCTTTCATCTGCTTCTCCAGCTCGTCAATCAGATAGCCGATTTCCACTTTGGGCAGACCTTCGATGCGATACGCCACTTGTTCCTCGGCCACGGCTCGGACACGGTCGGTCAGATCGCGCACCTCTTTGACGATGCTCTGCGGCTGGATGCCGTGCGCTTCGTTATAGGCAAGCTGCACCTCCCGGCGCCGGTTTGTTTCGTCAATGGCGCGCTGCATTGAATCCGTCATCCGGTCGGCATACATGACTACCTGGCCGTTCACGTGCCGGGCTGCGCGGCCGATGGTCTGTACGAGGGCTGTGTCGGAACGCAAAAAGCCCTCTTTGTCGGCGTCGAGGATGGCTACCAGCGAGACCTCGGGCAGGTCGAGGCCCTCCCGCAGCAGATTGATGCCTACCACCACGTCGTAGACACCCATCCTCAGGTCGCGCAGGATCTCGACCCGTTCCAAGGTATGGATCTCAGAGTGGAGGTAGTGGACCTTGGTGCCCAGTTCGGCCAAGTAGTCGGCCAAGTCCTCGGCCATCCGCTTGGTCAGTGTCGTGACTAGCGCCCGTTCTCCGCGTTCCACCCGGCCCCGTATCAAGGCGATCAAGTCGTCCACCTGCCCCTTGGTCGGCTTGATGATGACCTCCGGATCGATCAGCCCGGTAGGGCGGATGATCTGGTCGACGGTCTGAGCTGACATCTGGCGTTCGTAGGGACCTGGTGTAGCTGATGTATAAATGACCTGATTGATGCGCTCCTCAAACTCATGAAACTGAAGCGGCCGGTTGTCCAGCGCCGAGGGCAGGCGGAAGCCGTACTCGACCAGTACCTCTTTGCGCGCCCGGTCGCCATTGTACATGCCCCGCAGTTGAGGCACCATCATGTGGCTCTCATCCAGGACCATGAGATAGTCGTCGGGAAAGTAGTCGATCAATGTCCAGCCGGGTGCCCCCGTCTTGCGGCCGCTCAGGTGCAGTGAGTAATTCTCGATGCCCGAGCAGTAGCCGATCTCACGCATCATTTCGATGTCGTACAGCGTGCGCTGCTCCAGGCGCTGAGCCTCGAGGAGTTTGTCCTGGGCGCGCAGTTCGGCAAGGCGTGTCTCCAGTTCGGCTTCGATGCCCTCGATCGCCTCGAGCAGCGCCTCAGCGGTCGTGACAAAGTGCTTGGCCGGGTAGATGTGCGCAGCCTGCCGCTCCTCCAAGATCTCACCGGTCAGGGGATCGATCTCGGTGATGCGCTCCACGGTGTCGCCCCAGAACTCAACGCGCAGCGCCGTGTCGCGGTAGGCGGGAAAGATATCCACCGTATCGCCCCGCACGCGGAACACTCCTCGCTGGAAGGCGACATCGTTGCGGTCGTAGTGGATAGCCACCAGGTGGCGCAGCATCGAGTCACGCCGGCGTGTCATGCCGACATGGAGTTCTACCACCTCGCGCCCATACTCTTCTGGTGAGCCAATGCTGTAGATGGCCGACACACTGGCGACCAGGATCACGTCACGGCGGGTCAACAGTGCCTCGGTGGCGGCCAGGCGCAGCTTGTTGATCTCGTCGTTGATGCTAGCGTCCTTTTCGATATACGTATCCGAGCGGGGGATATAGGCTTCCGGCTGGTAATAGTCATAGTAGGACACAAAATACTCGACGGCGTTGTGGGGGAAGAACTCGCGGAATTCGGAGTAGAGTTGGGCCGCCAGCGTCTTGTTGTGGGTCATGACCAGCGTCGGTCGCTGCACGCGCTCGACTACCTTGGCGATGGCATACGTCTTGCCGGTCCCTGTGGCACCCAGCAACGTCTGGTGGACGTACCCCTCCTCCAAGCCGGTCACCAGCTGTTCGATGGCCTGCGGCTGGTCGCCGGTGGGTTGAAAGTCCGAAACCACCTGGAACTCGGGCATGTTCGCCTCCTCCCCTTTTAGAACGAAAGTTCGAACCTATTATACTGTTCTCGGGCAATTTGTCCAAATGGAAAGGGGCCACGATCCAATGCTTGAAGGATCGAACCCAAAGAGTCGCGAGGTGCCAGACACCCTGAAACTGGTAGGGTGTCCTGTGGCGGCGTATACGCCTGCGAGGGGGCGGCTTGCTTGGAGCTGCGGCAGCCAGCCCGGTCCCTGGTGCGAAATGGCTTCTGGCTCTGCGGATGGGCTCTCGAACCAGCTTTGCAGTCCAGGCTAGCTCAACAGCAGGTACGGGTTCTCCACCAATTGCTTGATGCGCTGCAGAAAGCGGGCGGCTGGGGCGCCATCCACCAGCCGGTGGTCAAAGGCCAGGCTCAAGGTCCACATCTGCCGCGCGACGATCTCGCCCTCGAGGACGACGGCCTTGGCCTGGATGCGGCCCGCGCCCAGAATGGCGGCCTCGGGCAAGTTGATGATGGGCGTAAAGGCATCGACGTCGTACATGCCCAGGTTGGTGATGGTGAAGGACCCGCCGGTCAGATCGTCGGGCAGCGATTTCCCGGTCCGCGCTTGTTCCATGAGGCGGCGGAACTCGGTGCCAAAGGCGCGCAACCCCATTTGACCGGCGTTGCGGATTACGGGCACCAACAGACCCCGTTCAGTGTCGACGGCCACGCCCAGGTTCACGGTGGACAGGCGCTCGATAGCGCTGCCATCCTCGCTGAGCCGGGCGTTCATATAGGGGAACTCGCCCAGCGCCCGGGCGACGATGAGACCTAATAAGTCGTTGTAGCCCGGGGCAAAGCCCCACTCTTCGACCACTGACGCTACAAGCTGCGTGCGCGCCTCGACAAAGGCGGTGGCATCAGCCTCGGTGATCAGCGTGACCCGGGCGGTGGCTTGGTCGCTGGCGGCCATGCGCTCGGCGACAATGCGACGCAAGCCGGTGACGGGCATGCTCTCGATGGCCGGAGCTTCCACCGGTGACGGCTCCGGTTGGCTGGCAGCTGCAGCTGCCTCTTCCACGTCGGCCTTGGTGATACGGCCCCCCGTTCCCGTGCCGGCCAGTGCGGCCAGATCTACGCCCAGCGCCCCGGCGGTCCGAACGGCTACGGGCGTGGCTTTGGGGCCGGCGGCCAACAATTCGACATAATCCAGAACATCCTGCTCAACGATACGGTCGTTGGGGCCGGTGCCGCTCACCTGCGACAAGTCAATGCCCTTTTCCCGCGCTGTCTTGCGCGCCCGGGGCGAGGCGAAGATGCGGTCGCCGGCGCGGTCTTTGTCCGACCCATCTTCTGGCTCCGCTGCGGTTGGCTCCAGCGCACCAACGGTGGGTTGGGCGGCTGCGGTCTCGTCCCCGAGCTGGTATGCATCGAGCGGCTCGTCGGTCTCGCGGGTGATCAGGGCTACCGGGGTCAGTACGGGAACCGCCTCGCCGGCTGGCACCAGGATCTTGCGTAGATAGCCGCGGGTGGTGGCCTCGACCTCGAGCACGGCCTTGTCCGACTCGACGCTGAACAGCATATCGCCGCGGCTCACCGCCTCGCCCTCTTCTTTGAACCACTCGACGATGGCGCCTTCTTCCATGGTTTGGCCCAACTTGGGCAGTATCACTTCCGTTATCATGCTCTGTCCCCTTTGTTCTCCCCGTTGAAGCATCGGCTCCGTTTTCAGGTAGGAGTCGTTTCGATGGGGCCGGGCCCGCCCCGCGAGCTTCGTCCTTTTGTTAGCGCAGCACCTGGTGGATGCCGGCGATGATCGCCTCCACGTTGGGGATGGCGGCATCTTCCAGGGTTTCGCTCATCGGTACCGGAACATCGGCCGCCGTCACCCGGACCACTGGCGCGTCCAGCCAATCAAACACCTCCTCCTGGATGCGCATACTCAGTTCGCTGATGAACGAGCCGGTCTTGTAAGCCTCGGTGACCCCCACCACGCGGCCGGTCTTGACGATCGATGCGGTGATGGTGTCCATGTCCAGGGGCTTGAGGGTGCGCAGGTCGATGACCTCGACGCTGATGCCCTCCTCGGCCAGTTTCGCGGCAGCCTCCAGCGAGCGATGCACCATGCGCGAATAGGTCACGACCGTGACATCGCCGCCCTCGCGCTTGATGTCAGCCACGCCAAAGGGAATGACATAATCCTCCTCGGGCACATAGCCTTCCAGGCCATAGAGCATTTTGTGCTCGATGAACATCACCGGGTTGTCGTCGCGGATGGCCGCTTTGAGTAGGCCCTTGGCATCATACGGCGTGCTGGGCATCACCACATAGATGCCCGGAAAGTGGGTCCACAGCGCTTCCAGGCTCTGCGAGTGGTGGGCGGCGATGCTGCGTCCGGCGCCGCCTTCGGTGCGGAGGACCATCGGCACAATGGTCTTGCCGCCAAACATGTAGCGGTTCTTGGCTCCCTGGTTCGCGATCTGATCCATGGCCAGCGGGGTAAAGTCGACGTACATGATCTCGGCGATGGGCCGCATCCCGGCCATCGCCGCCCCGACGGCGGCCCCGCCGATGGTCGCCTCGGAGATAGGCGTGTCGCGCACCCGCTCTTCACCAAATTCCTCGAAAAGGCCCCGCGTCGCGCCGTAGGCACCGCCGTACAGGCCCACATCCTCGCCCATGATGAACACGTTTGGGTCGCGGAGCATCTCCTCGCGAGCGGCCTCCTGGAGGGCCTGGCGATAAAGGATCTTGCGGGTCCCCGGTCCACCCTGGCGGCATGCTTCGCGCAGCTGGCGTTCCTGTGCATAGTCGGCTTTGGTCCACTGGAAGGGGGCGTAGACGAACTCTTCCAACTCCTCTACTGGGGGGAAGGGCGAGCCGAGGGCGAACTCGGTCGCTGTCTCGATGGCGTCTTCGACCTTCTCTTCGATGGCATCGATCTCGTCCTGGGTACAGACGCCGTTGTCCACCAGCCAGCCGGCGAAATTGGGAATGGGATCGCGGCTGCGCCACTCGGCTTCCTCTTCTTTGGTGCGGTAGGCGCGTGGATCCGAGCGCGAGTGACCGTACCAGCGGTAGGTGTGGCACTCGATGAGACTGGGGCCCTCCCCCTTCCGGGCGCGTTCTACAGCCCGACCCACCGCGCTGCGGACGGCCAACAGGTCCATGCCGTTGACCACCTCGCCGGGCATGTCGTAGGCGCAGGCCCGGTCGGCGATGTCCAACTTGGCCGCGGCCTTTTCGATGGGTACCGACATGCCATACAGATTGTTCTCGACGATATAGACCACGGGCAACTGCCACAGGCCGGCCATATTGAGGGACTCGTGGAAATTGCCGGTGCTGGAGGCGCCATCGCCAAAAAAACAGAGGACCACCTGATCGGTGCCCTGCATCTGTTGCGCCAATCCGGCTCCGGTGGCGACGGGGATGTTGCCGCCGACGATGCCGGTTGCGCCCAGGTTGCCCTTTTCCACATCGGCGATGTGCATCGAGCCACCCCGTCCCCGACAATAGCCGGTCTCGCGACCGCACAGTTCAGCCATCATCTTGTTATAGTGCTCCTGCTTGGCTTCCTCGGTCCTCGCGATGGCTGCCCCCCGGGCGTGGCAGTGCCCATGACCGCGATGGGTGCTGGTGATCAGGTCCTCGTCGCGCAGCACGGACACCGCGCCCACCGCCACGGCCTCCTGGCCGGCGTACAGGTGCGAAGCGCCCTTGATGATGTTGCGGCCCAAGAGGTCATAGACGCGGTCCTCGAACAGGCGGATCTCCCACATCTGGCGCAGCAGATCCAGCGCTTGCTTTTTGCTCAAGCCGTGTGCTTGCAGTGCATCGGACTTCTTTGACATATGTTCTCCCCTTTGGTTACGGTGCCGGACGAGCAATACCCGAAAGGGACTGCCGGCCCCGGTTTGTCGTCAGTAGTTGAACTAGGCCTCGCCGGCCGTTGGCCAGCCATACCGGATCCCAGGATTGCAGCGCCTCGGCCTGGCCTGGGCTCGGAGACCGTCAGCGGCGGCAGCTCGATCATGGCGATGCGGTTGCCTCCCGAAGGTCCAAATAGCGATCAAAGGCCTCGTCCCAAGCCGCCGTGTCCTGTGGCTCGTAGGTACCAAGGTCGAACGAAAGGCGAACCAGAGCCCGTCCTTCGGCCATGCTTTCGA
>JASFOV010000027.1:0-16746 GCA_050116355.1 Anaerolineae bacterium | reverse complement strand
AATGCGCGGGAAAGGCGGCTCGATCTTTTGCAAGTGGCTCAGGTCCCGGCCCAGAAGTTCCAGCTCGCTGCTGCGTTGCTGGAGAACGGTCTGGACTACGTAGGAGACAAACTGTTCTTGGATCTCCATATTGTCCCACATATCCACGTAGGCGGCTTCCGGCTCGACCATCCATAGCTCCTGCAAGTGGCGCCGCGTCTTGGATTTTTCGGCGCGAAAGGCTGGGCCGAAGCAATACACGCGGCCAAAGGCCATGATGTTGGCCTCGTTGTAGAGCTGACCACTCTGGCTCAGGTAAGCCGGCGCGCCATGATAGTCGGTCTCAAAGAGGGTGGTCGTGCCCTCGCAGGCGGCCGGCGTAAGGAGCGGCGTATCCATCTGGATAAAGCCATGGCTGTCCAGCCAGTCCTTGATGGCTTTTATGATGGTGGCGCGCACGCGCAGCGTGGCCCATTGCCGCGAAGAGCGGAGCCACAGGTGCCGGTTCTGCATCAGAAAGTCAACGCCGTGTTCCTTGGGCGTGATGGGATACTCGTCGGTCACCAGTTGGACCACTTCCAGCTCGCTGACGCCGATCTCTAGGCCGCCAGGGATGCCCGGCGCGCGGTCGTCGGCGCGGGCGGCGCCGGTGATGATGATCGACGACTCCTGGGTCAGGTCGCGGGCTGCCTCAAACACCTGTGGCGCGACCTCCTTCTTGAAGACCACACACTGTACGATCCCTGTCCCGTCACGAACTTGGAGGAACTGGAGGCGCCCCTTGCCGGTCTTGGCGTAGAGCCAGCCTTTGATGGTCACGGTTTGGCCGACATGATCGGCCAATTGCTCTATTGTTACATGTTTGGACATGTCTTTCTCCTCTGTCTGTCGGTGCTCGTGCTCGCGTGTCAGGCCGGACTGGTCCACGCAGCTGGTGGCAGGCGCTAGGTTGTGCGAACTGCATGCGCTTTGTGATGACGAGCGGCACCGGACCGATGTTATGCTCTCGAGCGGCTATTATAGCATAGTTCGGAGGAGATGTGAAGAATGGGAAGGGCCGCCTGGTGTCTGTGCCGCGCTCTCATTGGGCGGGTTGCTCACCTGACTGGGTCCGAAGCCATGGCCGGTGGGTGCCTGGGCTGGGAGGTGCTATCGCTTCCAGGACAATACCCGCTCGGTCGCCCACTCGTAGCGGATTCCAAGGCCGTCGAGCGAATCACCGAACATCGAGCGCTGTTGGGAACCATCGGCGTTCATGACATAAATGCGCCAGTGGCCATCGCGGTTTGAGAGGAAGGCGATCTGGTCGCCGTCCGGCGACCAGGCTGGCGCGACGTTGCTGGGCGCCGGGTCGAGCTTGGGATCGCTCCGCGTAAGTCGGGCACGCCCCGAACCGTCGGCGTTCATCACGAAGATCTCCCAGCGGTTGTGCACCCGGCCCATGAAGACGATCTGCTGCCCGTCTGGCGAGTAGCTTGGCGAGGTGTCCCACACGCTGCCTCCGTCAAAGCGACCTCTTTGCCATTCGCCACCTGGCTCATCCGGCCGATCGATCCAAGTTAGGCCTCGCTGACCGGCATAGACAATGCGCAGGCCGTTGGGGCTCCAGGCCGGCGCATGGACGACTTGGTCGTCCAGCGGCAGGCTGAGGAGCTCGCCGCCAGCTTCCAGATCGGCTGTCCAAATCTGGCCGAAGGAAAAAGGTGGGATGGTGAAACAGAAGCCAAAGAAACAGATGGTCATCGGCTCGTCCGAGCCACGGTTGGTGGTGAAGGCAAGTCGGGTCCCATCCGGCGACCAGGCGGGTTCTTTCAACTTCGAGCCATCGACGATCCGTTCCTCGCCGGTCGCATCGAGCAGATACAGACCCCACGGGGACCGCCAGCGGGTGAAGGCGATCTGGTCCCCGTCTGGCGACCAGGCTGGATCCAGCCCGTCTGTCACGCGGCGCAATCCCGTCCCGGCCGCATCTATCACATAGATATCGCCGCCACTGCTGACTTGGAAGACCAAGGTGCCCTGGAGCGGAGGAGATCGCCTTGCGGCGCTGGCCCGTGGCGGGCGGGTCGGTGTGGGCAAGACGGCTTGGGGGTTGGCAAGCAGGATGTCATCGATCAACCACAGGCCGCGCTGGTACACCAGACGCAGCGTCATGGTCTGCGTGCTCTGTTGTGTCCCATCGGCGGTGCCCCACACCAGCCGGGCCCGCGCCTCGTAGCTACTAGATGTCGCTCGACGGAACTCGAGCATGCTGGCCGCCACCAGGCGCGGCTCGCCGCCTTCCATCGCCGGCGCCGGCAACGAGCGTTGGACCTCCTTGGCCTGGTCGGTGAGATAGAGATCGAAGGCGCTCTCCAGGTCGCCAGTCGCCAGGCGATCGACAAATGCCTCTGCCGTCTGCTCGGCTAGCTGGTCGTCCAGTGATGTTAGGCTGGGACCGGCCCCGGTTGGTGTGGTAGGAGGCGTTTCGGTGGGCGGTACGTCGCTCGCCTGTGGCTGAGCGGCCGTGGGTGTGGCGGCGGGCCTGGTTGGCCGTGGGGCCGCTGTGGCTGTCGCTGCCAAGGGGATGGCCGTCGGGGTGGCCATGGGCGGGCCAGCCGCACAGGCGGCGAGCGGCAGCAACATGAGGACCAGGATCAGCGAGAGGATGTACCGTTGCATGGAATGGCTCGGCGGTCTATTCATAGCGCAGTGCGTCGATGGGGTTCAATGTGGCCGCCCGGCTGGCGGGATAGATGCCAAAGAACAAGCCGACGGCTGCCGAAAAGCCGGTGGCGAGCAGGATGGTGTCCCAGGTGACGACAGTGGTGAGATTCTCGGCCAGTCCGGCGATCACCTGGGAGCCAATAGAACCGAGTACGATGCCGATTAGGCCGCCGATGAGGGACAGGATGATGGCCTCAACCAGGAACTGGGCCCGGATGTCGCGCTTTTTGGCGCCAACTGCCTTGCGGATACCGATCTCGCGCGTGCGCTCGGTCACCGATACAAGCATGATGTTCATGATGCCGATGCCGCCCACCAGCAGGGAGATGGCGGCGATGGAGCCTAGAAAGGTGGTCAGTACGCCAGTAATGTCGCCGGCGATGGCCACGATGTCCGACTGCTTGATGATGGAAAAGTCGTCGTCGTCGCGGAACGCGATCTTGTGACGCTGGCGCAAGACCTGGGTGATCTCGTCGGCGGCCCGATCGATGAATTCCTCATCGGCCACCTGGACATAGATGGTGGACAAGAGCGCTTCCCCCTTGCGGTTGCGCCACCAGGGATACAATCGCGTGTGGGCGGTGCTCAGTGGCACATAGATGGTGTTGTCCTGGCTGCCAAAGGAGGATCCGCCCTTCTCTTCTAATACGCCGATGACGCGAAATGGAATACGGTTGATCTTGATGTCTTGGCCGATGGCGTAGGCCCCTTCTTCGAACAATTGCTCGTAGGCCCGGCTACCCAGCACGGCCACCCGCGATCGAGCGTTCACGTCCGCTTCAGAGATGAATGAGCCCTCAGTGAGTTCCAGATTGCGCATGGGCAGGTAGACGGGGGTCACGCCGGCAATGTCGGTACGCAGATCGCGCTTGCCAGCAAAGACATCGGCTCGCGAGGACAGCTCGGGGGCGACGCCTATGGCATCGGGGACCAGGAACGGATCGGCAATGGCTTCATAGTCACCTATTGTCAACTCCGGTTGCTCGGTGGTGGAGGTGCCTTCGAGGGAGCCGGGGAACACAAACAAGAGGTTGGATCCCAGGCCCTCAAACGACTCCGAGACGAGCTTTTCAACCCCCTTGCCCACCGACATCAGTGTGATCACAGCAGCGACGCCGATGATGATGCCCAACATGGTGAGGACCGCGCGCAGTTTGTTCGATAGGAGGGCGCGCAATGCAATTCGAATGCTCTCAGCAAGAGACATCGATTAGCCCTGCCGTTCGTCGCTCTCGATGAGGCCGTCACGGATGCGGATGACGCGCCGGGTCACCTCGGCAATCTCGGGATCATGGGTCACAAAGACGACGGTCATGCCCCGCTCTTCATTCAATTGCTGGAAGATGGTCATAATCTCCTCACCCGACTTGGTATCCAGGTTTCCTGTGGGCTCGTCGGCGAGAATAATGGCCGGCTCGGTGACCAGGGCACGGGCAATCGCCACTCGTTGCTGCTGCCCACCCGACAACTCGTTGGGGCGGTGATTGATGCGATCGCCGAGTCCCACAGAGGCGAGTGCAGCATGGGAACGCTCGCGTCGCTCCCGGGCGCTGAGTCCGGCGTAGATGAGGGGCAGGGTCACGTTCTGGAAGGCGCTGGTCCGCGCCAGCAGATTAAAGGTCTGGAAGACAAACCCGATCTTGCGGTTGCGGATGTCGGCCAAGGCATTGTCGTTCAGCTTGCCCACGTTGGTGCCATCGAGCCAGTATTGGCCGGCCGTGGGCTGGTCCAAGCAGCCGATGATGTTCATCAGCGTCGACTTGCCCGAGCCGGAGGGTCCCATGATGGCTACTAGCTCGCCGTGGTGCACCTCCAGCGACACGCCGCACAAAGCATGCACCTGCACGTCGCCCATTTGATAGATCTTGGTGATGTCTGAAGTTTTGATGACCGGCTCGTTCATGCCATACCTCGCTGCAAAGGAGCCCCCCGGACCAAGCGCCCCTTGGCTATTGGGGCGGACCCATCATGGACCGCAACTGCTCTTGACTTGACTGTTGTACGAGTACGACGGTATCGCCTTCCTCCAAGCCCGCTAGGACTTCGCTGGAGGTTTCATCACGCAACCCGATCTGAATCTCGATGGGCTGCACCTGATCGCCTTGTGCCCGTTCCACAAAGGCCTGGCCGGTGGTGCGGTCGATGCGTATGAAACGATTGGGCACTAGTAGCACATCGTCCCGTTCCTCGGTCACGATGTCGACGTTGGTAGTCATACCCACCCGAAGGGGAGCGGTAGTCGGGTTCAGCCGGATGGTGACGGCGTAGGTGACAACGCCCGTGTCCAGTTGGGCGGTGTCGGCAATGTGGTCTACATAACCACTTAGGGTCTCATCCGGCAGGGCATCCAGGGTGATGGTCACAGCCTGGCCTTCCGCAACGCGACCGATGTCGATCTCGTCGACGGTGACTTCGATGTGGTACTGCGACAGGTCGGTGAGGAAAAAGGCGGGTTGCCCACCGCTCAGCTCACCCTCCTTGATGCCTACCAGCGTAATGGTGCCGGCGTGCGGTGCGGTCAGCTCGGTTCCGTCCAACTGGTGAACGGCTTGGTCGAGGGACAACTGGGCCTGCTCGACCTGCAACTGACTGGCCCGTAGGTCCTCGTCGGCCACTCCTTCCTGCAGTCGAGCGAGCGCCGCCTCGGCTTGTACGATGTTGGAACGAGCTGCTGCCCGTTCGGCAGCGGAGGGCTCACGCATGGTGAGGTCAAAGTTGGCTTGGGCCACTTCAGCGGCGATGGTCGCTTGTTCCAGCTGCAGCGCCTGTGGCAGCATGGCCACGTTGGGCCGGTCGGCCACCTGGTCGTAGGCAGCTTGGGCTTGCTCGAGATTGGCCAACGCCTGGTCCAAATTGGCGCGCGCGACCCGGACCTCTTCCTGGGTCGGGCCGGATACCAGCCGGTCGTAGGCGGCCTGCGCGCTCTGCAGCGCCGCCTGGGCTGCGGCGATGTCATACTCGGCGGGGCCCTGTTGGATGCGCAACAGCTGGTTCTGGGCTGAAGCCAGCGCCATCTCGGCCTGTGCAATCGCAAACTCCAGGTCGGAGGTCTCCAAGCGGGCCAACACCTCGCCGGCGGACACCGACTGTCCCTCAGTCACCAATACCTCGGCGACGCGACCCGGGTTCTTGAAACTGAGCGTCGTCTGCTTCTCGGGTAGAATGGTGCCGGTGGTATTGACGAACACGACCAGAGTACCGCGGGTGACGGTTGCTTCTTCCCGTATTTCCTCTGTCTCTTGGGGAGAGGGGAAGTAATTCTGGTAGGCCCACAGGCCAGCCACGGCCACAATAGCGATGGCGATCAGAATCAGTAACGTCCTTCTCATAAAACCTTCTCCTGGGCCTCACATCCCCGGCATAGGTGCCGCCCCCCACGGACCCCGATGTCGTTGAGGCATGGCACCATCGCGGTGCGGCCGTCGCGATCCCCACCGGTCGTCTGGTCGTCTGTCACCCGCCTCGATTGTCGTCTGCGGATAGGGCTCCCTTGCCGTGACTGGAGTCGATACCCGTCGGGATCCGCCTCTGCTCGCCTGTGGCGTGGTCACAGTCAAGGCGCCCCAGGAGACGCTACCACCGCGTGGCAGATCGTCGCGCTTGGAGGTGCCATTTTGGGCGTGGCGTCCGATGGACAGAATCGTATCACAGGCGTTTTCTTTTGTCAAAACTGCGGAAATGCAGCGGGTCGGCAGCCAATCTGGAACCTCCTTGCCTCTTTGTCCGTCTAAAGTGTGTAGGCTGTCGATTCTGAAAGGGGAGAGGTGCCGTGGCTATCCGCTCGTCCAAGCCAACGCATCCGGTTCGTGTGCAGAATCAGGACTGGAACCGGGTGACCTACTATCGTTCAAAGCCAGAAGCCAGAGGCGGCGTGAGCTTTCTCGTCGTCGTTCTGGCGCTGGTGGCCTTGATCGTACTCTGTGTGGCTGGTTTTCTCGTGGTACGCGTTTTTTGGCCAAATCGACCACCGGTCGTTCTCCCCGCGTTTATCACGGAGACTCCGGCCAACACCCCGACAGCGCCTGGTGTGCAGCCGACCACAACTCCCGCCGTTGATACCGGAGTGGACGGGCCTTGGGTCTCGATCAATCCCAGTAGCGGATACATCAACACGCTGATTACCGTCAGTGGTGGGGGTTGGTGGCCCAATGAGCCTGTCTTTGTCTTTCTCCGGTCGCCCGAGGAGGGGGAGGGGCGCGGCTTTGCCTATGCGGCAGCGGTGGCAGATGAACAGGGACGCTTTCGAACTGCTGTGACTTTTCCCAATGAGTTGCGCTGGAGGGGGCAGCCATGGGCCGATGTGATTGGCCGCGGCAATCGTTCCGGCCTCGAAGCCAGCACGCGCCTGGCGCTGACTCCGCCGACGCCGACCGCCACGCTACCACCACCGACAGCTCGCCCCACGCAGCCAGCTACGCCGACCCCGTGGCCGACCGATACGCCGCTGCCGACTGCCACGCCGCTGCCTACGGCCACGCCGACGCCAGATGTCGTCATTACCGAGTGGCGGGGCGAGTACTATGCCAGTCCGGCAGTGAGCGGCGCGCCGGCATTGGTTCGAAATGATGGGGCGGTCGACTTTAACTGGGGGACTGGATCCCCAGGCGCCGGGGTGCCGGTCGATGAGTTCTCGGCGCGGTGGACGCGGATGCTGTACTTTGAGGGAGGACAATACCGGTTTGCCGTCCGATCGGACGATGGTGTGCGTTTTTGGATCGACGGCCGGCTGCTGGTGGACGAGTGGCATGACAGTTCGGGGGATAGCTATGTGGCTGACTTGATGCTGGATGGCCGGGAGCACGTGCTGCAACTTGACTATTATGAGCACGTCGGTGGCGCGATGGTTCAGCTGTCCTGGACTAAACTCGAAACACCGACTCCGACCCCGCCACCGACTCCCGTTCCCACATGGACACCCGTCCCGGTCCAGCCGACGGATACACCGGAACCGCCACTGGTGGGGGAGTGGCGGGCCGAGTATTTCGCCAATCCGATGCTGGAGGGTCTGCCAGCCTTGACCCGTTTGGAGCCGCAGCTTGAGATTGATTGGGCGCTAGGCTCACCAGGTGAGGGAATCCCCGTCGATGGGTTCTCGGCGCGCTTCAGTCGCGACTTTGTGGCGCTGCCAGGGCTCTATCGAATCTATCTGCAGGTGGATGATGGGGCCCGGGTCTGGCTGGATGGCACGCTGCTCATCGATGAATGGCATGCCTACACCGGCGATACCTATGTGGCTGAGGCGGACCTGGGACCGGGGACAAATCATATGCTGGTCGAATACTATGAGAATGTGTCGGTGGCCCATATCTATCTGTGGGTGGAGCCGGTACGTTAGCAGAAGCGGTGGATGGGTCGCAGACTGTCCACCTTTTGAGCGGTAGACCGAGACCTCGGACGATCTGATACCCGTGGGCAAGCAGCTGGGGCATATGCAAGTAGCTGTAGGTGGGCGTGGCCGGTCAGTTTGCATCTGGGGCGAGGCGTGCTATAATTCAGTGCTATGAAGGAGCGGACATCGAATCAGGCTCGTCTGCACGCTATTGTGCACGGGAGGGTCCAGGGTGTGAGCTTTCGTTACTACACTCGACGCCGTGCCAGCGAGTCGGATCTGCGCGGATATGTACGCAACCAGCCGGATGGAACCGTGGAGGTCGCCGCCGAAGGGCCACGAGCGGATCTGGAGGCATTGCTGGCCTTCTTGCGGGTAGGGCCGCCGGCAGCCATTGTCACTGAAGTGGAGGCCAGGTGGCCGGCCCCCACCCAGGAATTCGACCGGTTCGAGGTGCGCTACTAGATGCGAAAGAATCCGGAACGCCTGGCATGGACGGTGCTGGGAGCAGCTTTTGTCGTTTTTTGTATGCTAGCTATCGGTATCCCGGTGGGGATCCGGTACTACTTGCTGAATGCGACCGATGATCAGGAGGCCCAGCTCAGCGTCATTGAAGGCACGATCCTGGTGCAGAAGCAGGATGCGAGTGAGCCGATCGGCGTTACTCAGGCTGCCTCAACCGCAGTGGGTGATCTTATCCTGACCGACGACACCTCGCGGGGCACGCTCGATCTGTTCGAGCGCAGCCACGTGACGGTCTATGGCGATACCACCCTGCGGCTGGAGAAAATGCAGGAGCCGCGCTTTGGGGTGAGTAGCCGGCCCAATGAAATCACTCTAAATCTGACCGGCGGGCTTGCCCGTGTAGGCGTGGCGCTGCCGGGGGAGCGGGACACCACCTTCACTGTGCTGACTCCTCATGCCAGCATGCAGTTGGAGGAGGGGAGCTACCGCATCACTGTCAGCAACCAAGTGACCGAGATCACCGTCGTGCGCGGTCAGGCGGTGATGGATGTTCGTTCTGGTCGCTGGTTGATCCCACAGGGTACCCGCACCCGGATGGGCCTCGGTGACGTGCCGGCCGATCCTTTGTCCGCGGCGCAGAATCTCATCGAGGACGGTGACTTTCAAGAGCCGCTGCAAACCTCTTGGATCACAAACACGGTTGTCCTTGACCCCGAAGTGGCACCCCCACAGGTGGAGGTTGTGGAGAACGGGGGGCGGTCGGCTGTGCGGCTGTTCCGGCGCGAGCAGGACGACGGCAACCATAGTGAGGTTGCCATCCGGCAGGTGCTGGACCAAGATATCCGGGACTATGTGCGGCTGGAAGTGTCGGTGGATGTCCAGCTCGAGTTTCAGAGCCTGTCTGGCGGGGGGCAGCTCAGCTCCGAGTTCCCGATCATCGTTCGTCTGGACTACAAGGATCGCTGGGGCAACGACCAGTTCTGGACCCACGGGTTCTACTATCAGAATCAAGACGGTTATCCCGTTGCGTCGGATCCCTGGGGGCGCCCACTCGGTGAACAGATTCCGCGCGGCGTTTGGTACCCGTATGAATCGGGGAACTTGATGGAACTCTTGGGCGAAAGTGGCCCGGTACAGGTCACTGGCCTCACGGTGTACGCCTCCGGCTGGAACTATGACAGCCTGGTAACCGAGGTGCAGCTCATCGTCGAGTAAGAGACGATGTCTGGCTACCGCCAGTCCAAGAGCAGTGCTACCCCTCTCGCTCCCGCAGTTGTTCCCTATATCGCAGACGAATCTGGTCGAATATGGCGCAATACCGCTCGCTGGCATAGTCGGGATAGGTCCACGGCCAAGGGCGGTGCCGCCCCCTCTGGTAAACCAGCGTTGCCTCGCCATAGATACCCTGACCCAGGTAGAGCCGGTGGGCGTGGTCCTTGGTGGAGGCGAGCACCATCTTGCCCAGAGAGACATAGCCTGGATCGATGTTGACCGTGCGCTTGCCCTGGACGGCCAGGGTTTCTTCGAGGTGATTGGTACGATGCTTGATGGCCGGCAGACGGCCGGGATCGACCAAGGGCTCGAAAGTCACGATACAGCGCTGCAGGCCTGAACCAAACTCGGGCGCATAATAGTCGGTGTGGTCGAAGGGCAGCATCTCACTCTTAAAATCGACCGGACCATAGAGTTGCGCTAGGTTTGACTGGGCTTTGGCCAGCAGGCCGGCATCGTTGCTGAGTAGGCTGACAATGAGTTTGACCGGGGTTGGCTCTTTGGCTGTTCCCATGACACTCCTCCTCCGTGCGTATCATACTGGCAACCGCTGTTTCTGTCAAGGACCTTGGTGCGGGCATCCCAAGATTGATGAAGGTTGGCCGCCGCGGCCAACCTATGGTATACTGCCTCGCTGCCAGGCGTTTTCACCAATCCCATCTAAGGAGGTCTGATGCCTGAAGTTGCTGCTGCCTTGCCTGCCGAGTCTGAACAGTTCGAGACTGACCGCGTATTGACCATCTCGGCTGGGCACGCAGTTCACGACACCTACACCGGCTTCTTGCCGCCTCTTCTGCCGGCATTTATTGAGGCTTTTTCCCTGACCAAGACCGAGGCGGGGCTGCTCTCCGTCTTTAACCAAATCCCGTCCCTGCTCCAGCCCTTTATCGGACATCTTGCCGACCGGCTCTCGATGCGCTATTTCGTCATTCTTGCGCCCGGCGTGACGGCGACGGCCATGAGCTTGTTGGGTATCGCGCCCAGCTACGCTGTGCTGGCTCTGTTGTTGATGGTGTCCGGCCTCAGCTCGGCGGCACTGCACTCGGTGGCGCCGGTCATGGCCGGTCGTCTCTCGGGCAAAAGCTTGGGCCTGGGTATGGGTTTCTGGATGCTGGGCGGTGAGATGGGTCGCTTCCTGGGGCCGCTGGTCGTTGCCCTGTACTTCAGGTGGGAGCCGGACAGCCTGGCCCGTCTACCGCTGCTGATGATCGGAGGCTGGTTGGCGTCCCTCTTGCTCTACTGGCGACTGCGAGGCGTGGCAGGGCGTCCCGAAAATGCCGGACAGGGCTTGCCTTGGCGGCAAGCGGTTCGCATCATGGGTCCGTTCTTGCTGCCGCTGGTGGGCGTGGTCCTGGTTCGTTCGTTTATGAGTGCGGCATTGACGACCTACCTGCCCACCTTCCTGACAGAGGAAGGGACCGAACTCTGGCTGGCCGGCATCGCGCTCTCGGTGTTGGAGTTCGCCGGGGTTGGGGGCGCGCTGCTGGGGGGCCTGCTCAGCGATCGTCTCGGCCGGAAACGGATTCTGGTCATCTCGTTGGTGACAACCCCGCTCCTCATGTTGCTCTTCTTGGCGTTCGTCGCCTATCTGAACCTGGATGGACTGGTTCTGTTCCCGCTGCTGCTTTTGCTGGGCTTTACCTCCTTGTCCGTCACGCCGGTGTTGATGGCTCTGGTCCAGGAGAGTTTCCCTGATAACCGGGCTCTGGCCAACGGCATTTACATGCTGATCGGGTTCTTGTCTCGTAGTGGGGCGGTGATCATCTTGGGTGCCATCAGCGATCTGTGGGGGATGCGGCTGTCTTTTGGCGCCAGTGCAATCATCCTGCTGCTGGGTCTTCCGTTTGTGTTCAAACTGCCGATGCCGGCTCACCAACCGTGAACTTGCCAACTTGAGGCTGGTTTGTGGGGCGGCAGGGCGTATGGTATAATCGGTTTTCAAGGAATCGATCAATTGACTGCAACCTGCGGCCGCCGGTTGCCATCCTGTGAGTGAGATATGCCCCGGAGATTTCGAAAACTAGCAACGTCGAAGGACTTGACCCGCCTAATGACGCGGTATTACGCCACTCGCAAGGTGGTGGGAAAGGTGCGGCCGCTGGCCTGGGTCACAAGTGGCGCTCCCGTTGAGATCCTGGTTGGCATGGGCGTGGCGACGGTGTATCCTGAGAACTATGGCGCGTTGGTCGGTGCGCAACGGGCGGCGGTGCCGTTGGCCCAGATCGCCGAAGAGCGAGGCTACAGTCCCGATCTCTGTTCCTATGCACGGTGCCAGATCGGATCGGTGATAGATTCCAGCCAGGCGCCACAAGGGGGACTACCCGCGCCCGACTTGTTGGTGGCTTGCAACAACATCTGTGGCACGGTGTTGAAGTGGTACCAGGCACTGGCCGACGAGCTGAATGTGCCGCTATTCCTGCTGGACGCCCCCTACCAGCATGAGACGGGTCTGCCGGATCACGCCGTCCAGTATGTGGCCGCCCAGCTGGAGGAACTTGTCGATTGGGTGACGCGCCATACGGGCCGCAAAATGAACGACAAAAAGTTCGCGCGTGCTCTGGATCTTTCGAACCAAGCTGTTACGCTATGGCGCGAAATCCGCGAGTTGTGCCAGGCGCGACCCTCTCCCCTGAATGCCCCGGATCTCTTTCTGAGCATGGCGCCGATCGTCGTTCTGCGTGGTAGCAAGGATGCGGTGACCTATTACCGCAAGCTCAAGGCTGAGGTCGAGGAGCGCGTGGCCAAGGGCGAGGGGGCCATCCTGGAGGAACGCTATCGCCTACTGTGGGACAATATTGCCATTTGGTACCGGTTGTTCCGCCTATTCAGTCTATTCACCGATGCAGGGGCCTGTTTTGTCGTGGATACCTACACCAACGCTTGGTCGGCGTCGGTCGATACGGAGGACCCGATTCTGGGACTGGCCAAGACCTATTCCACGGTTTATATCAATCAGAGCATCCAGGCCCGGACGGAACTGATGGTGGACCTGGTCCAGCGGTTCGGTGTGGACGGCATGGTCTTTCACTCGAACCGTTCCTGCAAACCCTATTCTCTGGGACAGTACGAGATGCTGGAGACTGTCAGCCAGCGGACAGGGGTGCCGGGGCTTGTCCTCGAAGCTGACATGTGCGATAGCCGGCTCTATGCCGACGAGCCGATCAAGAACCGGATTCAAGCCTTCTTGGATGTACTGGAGATGAGTTGAGCGGCGAATGGGTTGCCTTGTTCAGCGCGCTGTTGTGGGCCCTGGGCAGTGTGCTGCTGGCAGCCGGCTCAAAGCGTCTGCATGTCGTGCCACTCAACCTGGTGCGCTGTGTGGTTTCGACCAGCTTCTTCTGGGTGTTGCTGCCCTTCTATGGTGGCCTGGAGGCGATAGCCGGAATCCCGTTTCAGGCCTGGCTGTGGCTGGCGGTGAGTGTGCTCGGCCTCCTGGTGATCGGTGACACGCTCTATTTTCTCAGCATGAATCTGGCTGGCGTATCGTGGACGATGCCCATATCGAGTATCACTCCGCTGTGGGTGGTATTGATGGCGGCCCTGTTCGTGGGCGAGCCGCTGACCTGGCCGTTGGTGGTGGGTGCCCTGCTAGTGGTGTCTGGCATGATCCTGGTGAGCCGCACGACCAGCCAATACCGCGATCGACGTATCGTCGATCCCCGATCGCGGCGAACAGGACTGATCCTGGCCCTCGTCGTTTCGGTGCTGTGGGCCATTGGCCAGGTCGCTCTCAAGCCGGGTACCGAGGGGATGCATTCTGTTGTGGCCAATAGTGTGCGCCAGCCAATGGCGGCGCTGATGTTGCTGGGGCTGGCACTCATCCGTGGGCGTTGGCGCCAGTTGAGGACCTTGGACCGGAAGTCGTGGGCCGTGATTCTGACGGCCAGTCTGGTGGGAACGGGGTTCGGCACGCTGTTCTTTATCATGTCCATCCAGATGGTGGGGGCGGGCCGCAGCTCGGTCTTGACCTCCACGGCACCCATGATGGCTTTGCCTTTTTCGATGTTATGGCTGGACGAGCGGCCCAACCGCTGGACGGTGGGAGGGACCTTGATGACTGTGGCGGGTATCGCCCTGGTGGTGTGAGACGGACGATGCTAGGCGATCAGCGCGGACGATGGGCGCGGTGGCGAGCCGAGTTGCGCGGCGGCCTGCAGAGCTACGGGCGCATGCTGGGCTACGTACGGTCCTACTGGCCGTACCTGGTTCTGGCGGCCATCTGTCTGGTTTGCGTCAGCCTGCTGGGCTTGGCCATGCCTTGGGCTGTGCAGGAACTGGTGGATGTGATCGTCGTTGAGCAGGATCCAGCCCAGATCAGCCGCATCGCCCTGATCCTGGCCGTTCTTTTTGGCCTGCGGGCCCTGTTTGGCGTGGCACAGACCTTTTTGGTTGCCTGGGTTGGGGAGCGGGTGGTGGCTAACCTGCGGCGCCAGGTCTTTGATCACATCCTTTCGCTCTCCCTCAGTTTCTTTGCCAGACAGCGGGTCGGTGCGATCGTATCACGCCTGGGCAGTGACGTACAGGTGATCCAGGCGGCAGTTACCCAGTATCTGGTCCAGTGGGTGCAACAGGTAATCACGGCTGCCGGTGTCATTGTGATTATGGCTGCCGTGAACTGGCGTCTGGCCCTGCTGACGGCGCTCGCGGTGCCGGGCATGGTGTTGGTCACCCGAGTTATGGGCCGGTATATGCGGCTCATCTCGCGCGATTTTCAGGATTCGATGGCCGATGCCTCGGCTGTGGTCGAAGAGGCGCTGGGTGGGATCCGGATTGTCAAATCATTTGCCCGCGAGGAGTACGAAGGTGCGCGCTACGGGCGCCAGGTCGATGCCCTCTTTGATACGGCGATGTACCGGACGCGCGTGTATGCGCTCCTAGGACCGCTCATTTCCTTCTTTGTGTACGGCAGCCTCGTGCTGGTGTTGTGGTACGGCGGGCGCGAGGTGCTCAGCGGCCGCCTGTCGCCCGGGCAGCTGGTGGCCTTTTTGATGTACGCCGTCATGTTGTCCGGTCCCCTGAGTGGTTTTGCTTCGTTATACGGCCAGCTCCAACGGGCTTTGGGCGCGACGGAGCGCGTGTTCGAGCTGCTGGATACCCGGTCTGAGGTGCAAGAAGCCCCGGATGCCCGACATCTGGCGTCCATCCGGGGACACGTGGTTTTTGACGATGTGAGCTTTGATTATGATCCCCGGCAACCGGTGTTGTGTCATATCCGTCTGGAAGCCAGACCGGGTGAGGTCTTGGCCTTGGTGGGGCCCAGTGGGGTGGGCAAGACGACGCTGGTGAACTTGATCCCGCGCTTCTATGATGTCTCAGCGGGCCGCATCCTGGTGGATGGACAGGATATCAGGGGGGTCACGCTCCGTTCGTTGCGGGACCAGATTGGGATCGTTCCGCAAGAGCCGGCGCTCTTTGGTGGGACGGTGGCGGAGAATATCCGCTACGGTAGGCTGGACGCCAGCCAGCAGGAGATCGAGTCCGCGGCTCGGGCGGCCAATGCGCACGATTTCATTGTGCAGGAGCTTCCGGAGGGCTACGACTCACCGGTGGGGGAGCGGGGCATCAAGCTATCAGGGGGACAACGACAGCGGATTGCGATTGCGCGGGCCATTTTGAAGGATCCGTCGATCCTGATCCTCGATGAGGCTACCTCTTCTCTGGACACCGAATCGGAAAAACTGGTTCATGAGGCGCTGGAGCGACTGATGCGCCGCCACCTGGCGTCGGGGTCGGGGCGCACAACCTTCGTCATCGCCCACCGGCTGTCTACCATCACCAATGCCGACCGGATTCTGGTACTGCATGAGGGACGGGTTGTGGAGCAGGGCACGCATGCCGAGTTGCTGGCCCGACCGGATAGCCTATACCGGCGCTATCATGCCCTCCAATTTCAATGGGGGGCCGAAAGCCTGTCCCCAGATGATGGTGAGGAGCTGGGCCAGGACGAGCCCGAAGCCGCCAGGCCCGATCTATCCTGGCCGGTCCTTCCTAGCTCGTCCCTGCCCTCGACGCTTTCTGGGCAGGCGGAAGAATCTGACCCAGGGTCCTAGGATCCGGGTGGGATGGAAGCCCGATGACCTGGCTTCAGCGTTGGATCGTAGACTTGTTCAGTGCGCTGGCTGCTTGGTACTACCGGCGCAAGTTCGGGGCGGCTGCCCGCCAACTGGGTCGCGACCCGCATCAAGAGGACGGGCGCCGCGGATTCATTATCATCGAGATCGATGGCTTGGCCTATCCCTATTTGCGCCAGGCCATGAAACAAGGGCAGATGCCCTACCTTTCTCGCCTCGTACTCGACCGCAAGCTACGACTGGCCCGCTGGCGATGTGGGCTACCCAGTACGACACCGGCCTCCCAAGCAGGCATTCTCTATGGCAACAACTACGACATTCCGGGGTTCCGGTGGTATGTGAAAGAAACCGGGGATTCGATCATGTGCAAGTTGCCAGGGACGGTGCGCGCCATCCAAGAGCGGTTGGCCGCAGGCCGGGCGGGGCTGCTGCGCGGCGGATCCAGCTACACCAATATGTTCGACGGTGATGCCCGGCTGGCCTTGTTCACGCTGTCGGCGTTGGGCAGACACCGGCTGTTCGAGAACGTCCGTGGCCTAGGCTTTCTGATCCTGTTTGGCCTGAGCCCGATCCGCCTGATCCGTGTGATCGGCCTCTCGCTGTGGTCGTGGTTGGTGTATGTCGTCAAGCGCTTTGCGACGTGGATCCGGGTCCGGCCACGGGGCTCACACTTTACTTTCCTGGGCCCTTTGCTCGAGATCTTTAACAACATCATCTTCCGCGAGGTCACGACCTTCAGTGTGATGCTGGATATCTACCGGGGAATGCCGGCCATCTATGCGGCGTACACCGGCTATGACGAGATTGCTCATCATTTTGGCGCGGACAGCAAGGAGGCGCTCCGGGCAGTACGGGCCGTGGACAGGCAGCTGCGGCAGATCGACCGCATCCGACAACTCTATCACCAGCGCGAGTACGATCTCT
>JASFOV010000026.1:0-16921 GCA_050116355.1 Anaerolineae bacterium | reverse complement strand
CTCCAAGGTGGGCCGGCCCTTCTCCTCATGCATGCCGGTCGGGATGCCGCGCCCATCGTCGTTCACGGTCAGCGAGCCATCGGGATGGAGCTCGACATCGATGCGCGTGCAAGCTCCGGCCAAAGCCTCGTCAACCGCGTTATCGACCAGTTCAAACGCTAGATGGTGTAGGGCATCCAAGCCCGTACCACCAACGTACATACCAGGCCGGCGCTGGATATTCTCCGGATAATCCAGCACCTGGATGTCGCTGGTTTCATATGCACTAGACATAGTCCTCTCCTGCAAAGTATTCTGCATGCGTTCTGACAGACCCTCACACAAATATTATAGCACAATTGTTCTACTTTGGCAATATGATTCTGTGGGCGGTAGGGGAGATTGAGCTCCCACCTTGCTACCCTGGCTGGCCCGGCGCACCCCCGTGAGCCAAGTTGTTTCGGAGCCAGCGCCGGGCAGCCTGTGGCGAGGGCAAGCGCAGATCAGCCACGGTGTCCCGTGGTTCCGGTGCGACCTGGATCGCGATGCCGCCTCGTTCTTGGATAACGCCAAACGCCTCTTCGTCCTTGTCATCGTCACCCAAATAGAGAGGCAGGGCATCAGGCCAGGGATACTCCTCCAGCAGGTACTCTACGGTCCGCCCCTTGTGCGCTAGTGTGGGGCCAATCTCAAGGAACTTGTGACCGCCCAACAAGCGGAAAAGCTCCGGGGCACCCTCTCCGACGGCTTGTAGGGCCAGGGATCGGGCCACATCCAACACGTGTTCCGTCTCGTCGTCCGGGGCGAAACGAGCGTGTAATGCCAATGCCCAGCCTTTGTCCTCCAAAAAAAACCCATCCCGGCCGTCCAAGAGAGCCGCCCACTGCGGTTTGAGGGCATCCAAGATAGGACGGATGGCACCATAATCCAGCCGGTCGAGGCGTTCGCCGTCGGGCAATTGGAGCTCGATGCCATAGGTACCGGCCAACAAGATACCGGGGGTTGGCACCAACTGCTGTATGTGTTTCAGGCGGCGGCCACTGACCACAGCCACCCGCAGGTAGGGACGCTGTGCCAATTGGCTGAGGAGCTCCAGCAATTCTGGATCGGGCTCCACGTGCTCCGGCGTGGGGGCGAAATCGGCCAGCGTACCATCGTAATCGAGAAACAGCCGCAGACGCTCGAATTCTGCCAGGCGGGCTGCCACCCATTCACGGCTGTGCACTATGCTCTCGCCTCCCGCTTCCGCAACAAGGGTTCGATGTCCCGCTCGAAAATCGCGGACCAGGTATACCTCTGCCGGACCCGGCGGCGTAGGCGGTGTACGCCACTATCCTCTGCCCAGCTTAGCAGACGTCCGGCGAGGTGGTCCGGGTCCTCGCCCTCGTCGAACAGCATGACATCCTCCCCGCCGATCTCTACGGCGGCTGGCACATCGGTGCAGACAACCGGTATCCCCACGAATCCGGCCTCCAGCACCGGCATGGCGAACCCTTCGCGGTGGCTGGGCATGAACATCAAATCCGCCACACGGAACAGGTCACCCACGACCTGCGTGTCAATGACCAGCGGTTCGTCCGGATCCAGACCCGACTCGAAGACAAAGCGCATCTCCTCTTCCACCCCCAGTTGCTGCCGCAGTTCCTGCAAGGACTCAAAATAGGCCATGCTCTTGGCATCGTGAGGGTCGGGGGGACCGGTCAGAACCAGCTTGGGCCGACAGCCACGGGCTTTGAGGGCTGCCACCACCCGTAATGCACACTCGATGTTTTTGGCCCGCGTAACTCGAACGGGCATCAGCAGAAGCAGATCGGGCTCAAGCAGCCCCAGGCGCGCGACAAGATCCGCACCCTCGGCCGAAAGCCCGAGCAGGCTGTTAGGATCCACGCCATTGTAGACAACACGAACCTCCTCCAGCGGACAGCCAAATAGCTGGGCCAAGACCTGCTGGCGGCGCTCTGACACCACGACGTACGTCACGTCTGGGCGGTAGGTCCGCAACAGATCCCACGGGTATCCCGCATGGACCTTGGAGCTGGAACTCGGGCTGGTCCACGTAAAGTCGTGACACCAGGCGATACAATGGCCGATGGCACCGGCATCCAAGAGACGGTCGAGGGCGGTGGTCAAAGGCAGATTGAAGTGCTTGGTAAAGATGTTGTGGACGATCACCGTGTCAAAATCGCGCAAGGCCACTTCCAGCTTAGCCATCAGGTGCTCTACCATTTCCTCAAAGGCCGGCGGCACGCTTCCTTGTTCAAGGGCGGCGCTGATCTGGACCACCGGTTCATATTGCGAGTCCATCTCTGGGAGATGGATCCAGCCGATACCAGACGGCAGCGCTTCCGCTTCGCCCCGACCTGCCACAACGGCAACCGGATAGCTCGCTTGGACGAAGGTTTGGACATGGGCCTGGATCACAACCTCCACGCCGCCCACAACCGGTGGGGCCGCATAATGTAGGATAGCCGTTCTGGGTGTTGTCATAGGATTCGGCTCACTTTCCTACAATCCCAACTCGTTGACCGCCAGCAATTGGCGGCACAACCAGTCGGCAATGTCCTCGCGCTCAATAATCCAACGCAGACGCTGGGCAGATTCGAGACGCTCCTCTGGCGACATTTCCAACGCCTGCCGCAAAGCTTCTGCAGTGGCATAGACATCACAGGGCGACACGATCAGAGCACCGGGCTCAAGTTGCTGGCGCGCGCCCGCCCGGTCGGAAAGAATGAGGACCCCATCGCGGCTGTTCAAGACCGGACCCTCTTTGGCTACCAGATTCATGCCGTCGACGATGGCATTCACCAACAAGACGTCGTACAGTTGCATCGCTGCTACGGCCCGGGGATAGCTGTCGCCAACGAGCACCCGTATCGGTTCCCACCCGCTATCGCCATAGGTGGCATTGATGCGTCCAGCTGTAGCCATGAGTTCATTCAGGTACCCCTGGTACTCTTCCACATCCAGTCGCGAGGGCACAAGAAGCGCCAGGTGCTGGACCTGTCCCCTGTATTCAGGGTACAGCTCTAGCATCTCCTCGAAGGCCAAGAAGCCGCGGATGATATTCTTGCTGGGCTCGACACGATCGATGCGCAGCACCAATTTCCGGTCGCCCACAATGTCGCGGATCTCCCCCCGGTAGCGGGCCACATCCGGCGATGTGGCTGTCTGTCGTAGTGCTTGCACATCGATGGAAATCGGAAAATCACGAACGTATGTCATATGATTCTTGTACCACACTCGCCCACGCTTGCGGTCGACCTCTGCCTCGGGCATCAATGATTCGCAGGTGTGCAAGAAATTCAGCCCATCCTCTCGCGTCTGAAAGCCCAAGAGGTCGACCGCACATAGGCCATCCAAGACCTCCTGGCGCATCGCTGGGGGCAGGATACGCCAATACTCGGGGCCAGGCCAGGGAATGTGGACAAAGTGGAGGATTGTGGGTCGCTGTTCTTCAGGCACTTGATCGTGCAAGCGACGCGCGACCAGGTAGAGGTGGTAGTCCTGAAGCATGACCAACGTCGGACGCCCGGCCTCCAAAACCCGCTGTGCCATGGCATCCGCAAACTGGCCGTTGACGACCTTGTAGCCCTCGTCCCATGCTTGCCAGGTGGCACGATCAATCACGGGCGCCCGCGGCACGTCCCACATGGAGTGCTGCAAGAACCAGAGCAATGGATTGGCGATCACATTGTAGTAGCCCTCGTAGGTTGCGTCATCAGGGTGTAGGAAGCGGACGCGAACCTGCATGCCGTCTTCAAAGTCTACCAGTCCCTCACCCCAGGCGATGTCGGCTTCGGTTCGCGCGCAGGCGATCCAAGTGGCATCGGTATGGCGGCACAAGCCGGTGAGCGCTGTAACCAACCCTCCTCCACCTCGCTGAAACTGAAAATCTCCACCGGCCGTCTGCTCAAAGGTCACCGGCGCACGATTGGCGGCAATGATCAGGGCCCGGTTGGCAAAGAACGTGGACTGTACATCGTCGCAAGAAGGTCTCGGGTCTTCCTTATCCAGATCCATCGGCCGGATCTCCATGGGCTTCATTCCTATCCAGACGGCTAGCCTGCAGCGCTAGATCGATAAAGACGGCCGCCGTCCAACCAAAAGCTTCGGCAGCAGTTGCCGGGGGCTCCCCCGTCTCGGCACTATAGTACTCGTAGATGCCCGGTTGGCTCATGATCAGATCCAGCGTCCGCTCAAGCAGATCGTCAGCCAGCGTGTGCTCGCCAACTTGGCGCAAGGCTTCGACAAAGATATAGTTGATATTCACCCACACCGGTCCACGCCACATGGTCTCTGGATCAAAGTGCGGATCGTCGCGTGCGACTGAGGGAATAACATGCTCCCCCCAAAACTCACTCGCACTGAGCAGATGGGCGATCAGCCGCTCGCTGATTTCATCCGGCAGCTGGCCCGTCCACAGCGGATACAGATTGAACGGGGTGCTGACCGGAACCGGCTCGTCCTCGTGCATCGCCCGGAACAGGCCTGCCTCCGGATCCCAAAAGTCCTCGATCATGCGCCGCACGATGGCGGCTGCGCGCCGGCGCCACATCGCACCTTCCGCTTCCATGCCCAGCGCCTCGGCGATCATGGCCAACGAGCCCATCTGCACGCACAAATAGGTGTTCAAATCTGGCGATTCGACAGGCATCCCGTACTCCCACAGCGGACTATCGTCCAACCCCGACGAGTAGGGATGATTGTATTGTACCAGGCCATCGGCATCATCGTCGTTCATGCTGAACCACCAGGCGTTCCAGCGCACCAGGGGCACATACACTTCCTGCAAGAATTTGGGGTCCGGGTCCGTCTCGTCCAGCTTGAGCGCCGCCCAGGCCATAATGGGCGGTTTGGTGACTTCGGCCCGGAGCGGATGCTCAATGTTGGACACGATCGCCTCGTCGTACACAGCGTCGGGGATCATGCCATCGGGCATTTGGCAGGCCAGCATGGTCCGCAATTGGTTACGCGCCAATTCGGGGTCCACGTGGCGAAAAGCAAGCGCATGGAAACAAGCATCCCAATTCCAGATGCCGACGTACTGGACCTTGGACGGCATCATCGCCTCGTGGGTCACATGGCCCATCGGCTTCACTAGATTGTTGCTCATCACCCACCAGGCATAGTAGTACTGGTCCCGGTACTTTTCGGCCACCACCGGTACCCCTTCAAACCACTCCCCCCAGCGCTCTTCAGCGGCAACAAGTGTCTCAGAGAACGGCGCAGGAACCTCCTGTTGGCGTGTTTCGTGGCTGATGTTGAGATGAATGGCCGTATCGTCGCTGCCATCGACAATGAACTCGACCACATACGCCTCTCGCTCCAGACCGAGTTCGTTCTTGAGCACCTGCCCGTTGGTTCGGTAGGCCAGGTTGCGTACGGCCAATAAGATGCCACCGTCATCGCTCTGCTGCCACAGTTGCGTGCTGACACGGAAGCGAATACCGCACGGAACGCCAGATGGCAATCCAAAGGCCAATGTATTCTCCCGGTGGAAGGCCAGCACAAAGGACCCAAGGCGGGTCTGAAAAAAGAGGGCATGCGGATAGGTCGTCAGATGCGCGTTGAGCGGCATCCCGGTTTCGTCGATGAAGCACAGATCTTGGAGATACGGCGGACGGAAGCGGTAGGTATCCAGCCCTGGCTGGATAGACGTCAACCGCTCCGCGAGCTTGATGTAAAGATGATCCTGATCGGAATACTTGAACACAAGCAACCGCGAGCCTCGGTCACTGAAAGGTACGCGGGTGATATCGATTTTATTCTTTAGTGATTCGAGAATGCTAGATGTCGTCACAGATGCCCTCTGTACCCAGTATACCACAAAACCTGCTGATTTGCGCAATTGTCGCCCCAGAGGACGGTACCGTTACCATTCCACCTGTCGTGCGACAGACTGAGAGCATCTGCCTGTATTGGAACTCATGGTGGGGATTGGATGAAACCTGGTCGCATGCCAACCGATCCGTGCAGATGCTCTCGATGATCCATATGCGTTTGTCTGGGGCATGATCGGGACTCAAGTTCGTCCCCGGGAACCAGCCTGTGTTACACTTCCTCTAGTAACGGCGCTGACGCCTCTGTCGCTTCCATCGGCGCCGGCGCTCGCGGCGCTGCGCCTTACGAAGGGCTATACGACGCTTTTCACTATTGGAAAGGAAAAAACGCTTCTTCTTGACGTCACTGAGCACACGTTCTCGCTGCACCTTCTTGCGGAACCGTTTCAGCAACTGCTCTGGCGATTCGCCAGGTTTCAATTCAACAGATACCAATTGATTTCACCTCCCCTATCGATAGTTGATCCGGATGGACAACGACACGGGCTCTACCCAGGAACGGCTCGGACGCCGGTCGCTGAGCGGTTCCAGGTACCAGAGCACTCTGCCCAGATGTATCGTGCCCGGAGTCCAAGAAAAGGACCTGGGTTCGCCGCTCCACCACCAGCGCTACGGCGTATGCCAGGTCCAACACCAAGCCAGTTCCGGAATCCTGCCGGATCTTGTACGATCCAGGAACCAGGTCCGTACTGGCCCACCTCTCGCATGCCCAAGTGATGTTCTAGCCCGGTACGTCCTCCTCAACAGGCTATGGTTCGAGCCATCCGTTCCGCGCGCTCAGCGAGCAAACAGGCCAACTTGCACCGATCAGCACCAGTGTTCTTGGATGTAGATGTGTCCCAGGATCGATCTGGCATCTGGACCGTTGAAAACCCTCGACCGACGGAACAAGATAGGCACAAATCAGTGCCCGCCGCTAGCGGGGAACCTGCTGACCGCAGTCTGTGGCGAACGCTCCTAGATATGTCGTTCCGCCCCATGATACTATACTTCAAAGGGACCGTCAAGATTGGCGCCAGCGACGGATGCGGTCGCCTCATTCATCCATGGCTTGCGAGCGGACGCATCCTGAACCTGTCGCCTGTGCTGCCCCGCCCGCTGTCCTGCGTCCACCACACCCAGGAAACCACATCGCACTTGACGCGTTATCCATTCTCGACTACAATAAGGGGGCAGGATGTCTTTTGCCTTGGATCAAGGCAGGGCACGCCCAGGTCGGTGCGGGCGGCCAGCAGGATAGGTCAGAATCGACGAGCCGTTCGCGAGCCCCGCCGTGGTGGGGTCCCTGGTTGGCAGGCCGGCGAACGGCCGTTTTGTTTGCCACGCAGAGACAGGGGACCAAAGCTGCTCAGTAGGCTTGGCAAAGACCCAAGCCCGGGAGCGAGGGTCGATGCCATATGGTATCTGGTCATGACCAGAAAAGGACAGAGAGGTGACCATGCGACGAATGAAAGCGAGTGAGCTTATCCAACGGTACAGGGACGGCGATCGTGATTTCACAGGTGTGAACTTGCGCGACGCCAGTCTACAGGCAGCCGACCTGAACAGTGCGGTCTTTCGGTGGGCCAACTTCCACATGGCGAACCTGTATGGAGCGGACTTGAGTGGAGCCAGGCTGGATGGGGCAGATCTGAGTAGCGCGGACTTGCGACGGGCTAACCTAAGTGCTGCCTGCTTGGACAACGCCGACCTGACGGGAGCCATGGTAACGGATGAGCAATTGGCCCGGGCGTCGTCGTTAAAGGGCACGATCAAGCCCAGGGAGATACTGGCCCTAGATGAAGCCAAAGACGCGACGCCCATCCTGGTGCTACGCCAGAACGATCTGGACAAAGACAACTTGAGGGAGTCCGACCTCCGCGAGGCTGACCTGCGGCGGGCCGACCTACAAGGAGTCTGCATGGCCGAGGCTGACCTACGCTGGACCAAAATGAGTGAGGCCGATTTGCGACGGGCCGATCTCCGAGAGGCCAACCTCCGGGGAGCCGATCTGTTTCTGGCAAGCCTGACCCGTGCCAACTTGCGCGGGTCTCGGCTAAACAGCGCAGATCTACGTGGTACAGATCTGACGGACGCCGACCTGCGCCAAGCCGATCTCGAAAGAGCCAACCTCTACGAGTCTAATCTGCGGGGAGCCGATTTGCGCCAAGCCAACCTGCAGGATGCCGATCTGCAACATGCGAACCTCCAGGAAGCTATCTTGGACGAAGCCGATCTGCGTGGGGCCCAACTGGAGGGGGCCAATCTGGAAGGAAGCAAACTAGTAAGCTGTAACTTGCGAGGGGCCAAGGTGACCGCCCAGCAGCTCGCCAGCGCCGGGTCACTGACAAAGGCAATCCTGCCCGATGGTACAGAACACGAGTAGAACCTCAGCCCTACCGTTCCCCAACCCTCTCTCTAGACAGTGCATCAGCCCGCCAGCCAAGGATGGACTTGGCTGAACGGGCCGCATGCGCTTACCTATGTCTTGATTCGCGCTGTACTCAAGCCGAGTATCGCGCTTGACGAGACTATTCTGATGGTCGTTCCTCGAGTACCACCTCAATGCTCAACGTCTCACCGGAACGGACAACTTCTAGAGTCACCGACTGACCTACCACCGTCTGGGCCAAATAGATAACCAGGTCGTCCATCTCTTGCACGACCACGTCATCAATGGCCACGATGATATCGCCTCCGGTCGGCACTAGCTCGCCATCTCGTTCGACTTGCTGATCATTGGCGCGCAGCCCGGCTTTTGCGGCTGGACCGCCATCGACTACGCTTCCTAATAGGACGCCCCGCTCAACCGGTAGTGCCCATGCCTCGGCCAGAACCGGAGTGACCGACACACCACTAATGCCCAACCACGGATCCGCATAGCGTCCGGTGGTGATGAGAGCCGGAGCCACGCGCTTCACCGTGTTGACCGGCACGGCGAACCCCACACCCGAGCTGCTCCCGCTCCTGGAAAAGATGAACGTGTTCACACCAATCACCCGTCCCTGCGAATCCAATAGCGGGCCTCCCGAGTTGCCGGGATTGATGGCCGCATCTGTCTGGATAAGCTGGGGCAGGGAAAAGCCGGTTTCCTGTTGTACGACGCGGCCCAGGGCGCTGATAATGCCCGCCGTCATCGTCTGTTCCAGGCCAAAGGGGTTGCCCACGGCGATGGCCCGCTGGCCAACGCGCAGCGTCGAGGAATCCCCTAACTCTACAGGCCGCAGCAGGCTGGGCGCCACACTCACCTGGATCACGGCCAGATCACTGTCGACATCAGCGCCAACCAGCTCCGCTTCGGCGGTAGTGCCGTCCGCGAAACTGACCACGATCTGCTCCGCACCTTCCACGACGTGATTATTGGTCACAATGTGGCCCTCTCCATCCAGGACAAAGCCGGAGCCGGTTCCCCCGCCGGTGCGGGTCAGAACGCCGATATTCACCACCGACGAACTGACTTCTGTATATAGGTTGATAAGCAGCTGCTCTTCGGCTGCCGCCAGAGCCAACAGATCTGTGGCCAGCGGCGTTGAATCCGTGCCAAGACCCTCAGATTGAAGGGCAGCGACCGGAGATGGAGTAACGGCCTGGGACACATCGTCCTGGGCCAGCCATACTCCCGAGTCCATAGCGGCCAGATTGCCACTCAACAACACAACCAATCCCAATCCCAAAACCCACAATAGAGTGTTTTTCGTACGCATAATCATATCTCCTACGTCTTGGAGCATCGTTTGCTATATGCAAGGCGCTGGGGCGGATCGTTCCCAGCGCCTCGTCAACCTATCCAACTCGATGCAAGGACGATTCCCTGGCTTATTCCAATATCTCCTAATATGTTAGACCCAGTCAGCGGCGATCTTCTTACCTGATGCGCCTGGATGTAATCCCTTCCTCCACTAGGAGGACGCGGCTGTAATCATCTCCGGACCATTTTCTGCGGCCCGTCCTTCAGCATGCTCGGTGATGACCTTGATCAGATTACGGAAGATCAGGCCGTGGAACGGGTACAAACCGTACCAGTACAGGAAGCCAAACAGTCCTTTCGGCGCCATTATGATGGTCTGTACCAACTGCGTTTGACCTTCGGGCAGAGGTTGCGCTTCGAATTGAAGCCAAGCCTCTCCAGGCACCACCATCTCGGAGCGCAGACGCATCAAGCGATCAGGCTCGATGGCTTCCACCCGGAAAAAGTCCAGCACATCGCCGACGCGAAGCTCATCTGGTTCGCGCCGTCCGCGGCGAAGGCCCGGGCCACCCACCAGCCGGTCGGCCACGCCGCGCAATCGCCACATCCAATCAGCATACAACCAACCGCGGTCGCCACCCAAGCTGGTGAATACCTGGAATACTGCTTCTGGCGGCGCGTTGACGATGCCCTGCCGCCGCTCAAGTTGCATGCCCTTCTCCGTGGTCAGTTCCACAGGCGGCGCGTCTCCCTGGCTGGAGGTCAGTGCGTCAGTCCAGCGAGTCTCGACCTCTCCAGCTTCCAAGCTGGACAGAGCACGCCGGACGGCCGTCTCATAACTGATGGGCTCGATGTCCGGGAAGAGGGTCTGAGCCGTATCATCGCGGACAACTACCTCGTTCTTCAGTCCCTCGATGAGTGGATAGATAATCCCGGACGGCACCGGCGTCACCCAGTGCACCCAGTGCGCCGACAGGCGCGGCGTCAGCACCGGTACCGGAATCAGTAGCCGTCGCAGGCCACGCACTTTGGCGTAGCCTTTCATCATGTCGCCGTAGGTGAGGATATCCGCTCCCCCGATCTCGATGATGCGCCCCGTACTTTCCGGCACCTTTAGAGCACCGACCAAGTACTTCAATACATCGCCGATCGCCAGGGGTTGGATGCGCGTATATACCCACCGCGGACAGATCATGGCCGGCAGCCGTTCGGTTAGATACCGAACCATCTCGAACGAGAGACTACCAGCGCCGACGATCACCGCCGCCCGGAATTCGGTGACCGGCACACCGGCCTCGGCCAGTGCCGCGCCCGTCTCCTGGCGCGATCGCAAGTGGTCCGACAGTTCGTCACCCGGATCGCCAAGCCCGCCCAGATAGATGATGCGCTCAATACCGGCCTGTTTGGCCGCGTGGCCAAAGTCACGTGCCACGATCTTGTCCCGCTCCCGGTATTCCTCCGTATCGGTCAGGCTGTGGATGAAGTAGTAGGCAGCCCACACACCTTCCATGGCCGGGACCAGGCTTTCAGGCTTGTTGGCATCGCCCTCGACAACCTCTACCTGGTCGCTCCAGGGGCGATCCTGCAAGCGTCGCGCATCGCGGACCATACAGCGGACGGGATAGCCCGCTTCCAATAGAGCAGGCACCAATCGCCCGCCGATGTAGCCGGTAGCTCCAGTCACAAGTACAAGTTTGGACTCTTTCATTTCAATCTCTCTTTCCTTACCAGGACGTTATGCAGCCAACTCGCTGCGGAGGCGAAGATGGTTCATCAGGTTGTCGCGTGTGATCAAACCCAACAACTGTCCACCGTCGATCACCGGCACCTGATTTGTATCCTCTTCACTCATTTTCTGAACCAGGTTCCAGACATCTTCATCAGCGTCTACTGAACTAAGCAGTCCCATCGGCGTCATGACCTGGCTCGTCGTCACTGCGGCTCGCTGATCCTGAGCCACACGTTTCACATCATTCAGTGTGATTACGCCCTGCGGCTGCTCACTGTCCATGACAAAGAAGCAGCTCTGACCCTCCTTGAGGACATGGTCCTGGACCAGAAGATCCAGACGCAGATCGCTGGAGATCGGGGCGCAGCGTTCGATCGTCACGTTTCGGGCCTTCACACCAGCCAGCGCCTCCTGCAGCGCCGCCTGCTGGTAGCTCGCGCGGGCAGCATTGTTCAAGTACCAACCGATGAAGGCAAACCATAGGCCATTCACCCAACCACCCAACAGGAACTGGAAGGCGCCAAAGGCGATGAATAGGATCGCGACTACCTGACCCGCTCGCGTCGCCCAGCGGGTTGCGCTGCGATAGCTACCGCGCCAGCCCCAGAGAGCGGAGCGCAGTACCCGGCCACCATCCAGGGGAAAACCAGGAATCATATTGAAGGCAGCCAGTAGCAGGTTGATACCACCCAGGTAGGCAAGAGGGGCGGCCAGCACAGCATAATCGGCGAACAGCACACCCAGCCCACCAAAGAGCGCAGCCAAGCCAAGACTGGTTAGCGGTCCAGCGATGGCGATGCGGAACTCGGCGCCAGCCGTAGGCGGCTCGCGACCGATCTGGGCGACCCCACCAAAGAGGAACAAGGTGATGCTTTTGACCGGCACATTCTCGCGCAGAGCCAGCACCGAATGGCCCAACTCATGGAGAAGTACCGACGCAAAAAGGAGGATAGAAGCAACACCTCCAACGATCCAATACGTTGTGGCGGCCCACCCCGGATTCTCCTGCGGGAAGTATCCCGACGCGAGCGTCCACGTTACCAGAATCGCGATCAGAAACCAGCTGATGTGCAGCCGGATCGGAATTCCCAATATCTTGCCAAGATACAAAGAACCTTTCATTGTGGTACCTCCCTTTCAGAATTTTGACCAGTTTTCGGTCTGGGACCGTTGCTGCATGGCCCCTAATCTGTACAGAGTATACCACATTGAAAGATTTTTGTCAAGGTATTGTCTATATTTCTAATGCACCCTTAATGCCTTGCGTTCGTTCTACGGAGGCGAGGAACCGTGCTCCTCCAGGCCGCAAAGGCGCACGCACCTATCCCACAGTTGCCGGCGATCGCTGGCCGTGCTCCGCGTGCGGCCCAGCAGGTGGGTGGTGCGGGGCCGGCGATCGAACCAGAACTTGCCACTCTGTTCCGCGAGACGTGGGGCGACCGCCAACCAGAGGATCGTATCCGCACCTTGTTGGAGCGTACGCAGCCCCCATCTCATAACCTTACGGAACCCAGGCAGGGAGGTTTGTACACCGGGGGTATCAACCCAGCCCGGATGCATGGCATTCACCGTCACACCGGACCCGGCCAGCTTCTCAGCCCACATTTCAGTCAGAATCACAAGGGCACGCTTGGTCTGAGCATAGGCGAGCGTGCCATTGTACGGTTTTCGCTCGAACTGCAGATCGGCCACATCCAGCTTCTGGGTGTACATACCTCCTGAAGAGACATTGACAATGCGCGCCGGGGCACTCGCCCGTAGCACGGGAAGCGACAGACTTGTCAACAGAAAAGGCCCCAGGACATTGGTCGCCAGCGTCATCTCGATGCCATCCACCGACTCCAGCCGCTGGGGCAACAACACGCCGGCGTTATTGATCAGGACATCCAGCCGTTCTTCCCGCGCCAGGAATCTGGCCACCCCTTCGCGCACCGACTCCTGGCTGCTCAAATCAACGACTTCTAGGTGCACATCCTCGTTGCCCGTACGCAGTTCGATCCCGGCCCGCACGGCCTCGCCTTTGGACGGGTTGCGGACGAGCAGATAGACCCGGGCCCCCAGACGGGCCAGACCCTCGGCTGTGCTCCGACCTAGGCCCGAGCTAGCCCCGGTGACGATGCACACCTGCCCGGACAAGTCCACGTCTAGGTCGCTCTCATCCCAGGTACCTTGGCGCAGGGCAAAGCCCAGCTTTGTGTAGCTGGGCACGATGGTCCTGTCCAACAACGTGTCCAACGCGGCCTCAAGATCAGGCGGCATCGCCGGCTCTCCATCCCATCCAGAAGCGCCGCCAATCGCCGTCACTCTTCTGCAACGCGATCAACGTGTACAGGCTGGCCGTCCAAAACCCCAGGACCATCATCAGGATGACCCAAACGATCGAGCGCGCCGCCGACTGTTCCCGGTAGACGATCCAACCGGAAAAGAGAACAAAGCCGACGTACAGGTCCACCAGCGAGACGATGCCCCATGGCATGGACAAGAGCTGCTTGCCCTCTCCCGCAAAATCGCCGACCGTGAAACCATAGACCAGTACCGCGGTCATAGCCAGCAGGCCCAGCAGGGCGATTCCCTTAGCGATCTTCATATACGTTCCTTTCGCACCGTTTCTATCCTTCTTGGGCTTGTATGGGTTCGTTGCTCTCATCCTGCTCTGTCTTGTTGCGCCGGATGAGCCATTTTTCCGCCTCAACCCCCCAGAACACGACCGTGCTGAGGATCAAGCTGAGCAGCAGTTCGCCCAGCGACAGCGCATCGGTCCTGAACAGGTTCTGCAGGAACGGCACATAGATAACCGCCATCTGCAGTACAAAAGTCAGCAACACAGCGCCCAGCAGCGCCTTATTGGACAGCAGGCCGACCTTGAACAGCGACTCGCGGGAGCGCACGGCCAGGGCGTGGGCCATCTGCGACAGGGTCAAGGTGGTAAAGATCATCGTCTGCCAGTTGTCCCAGCCGGTCCGCCACGTCCAATAGCCCATAGCCAGGCTGACCAACCCCATCAGCAGGCCGACCCACAACACGTGCCGGCCCAAACCGCGGCCAAAAATATTCTCCTGGGGATCGTGCGGCGGGCGGCGCATCGTGTCCCGCTCCGGCGGTTCAACGCCAAGAGCTAGGCCGGGCAAGCCATCGGTGACCAGGTTGATCCACAGGATCTGCAGCGGCAACAAGGGCAGAGGCATGCCTGCCAGCGGCGCGAGCAACATGACCCAGATCTCACCCGCATTGGAGGTCAGCGTGTACTGGATAAACTTGCGGATGTTATCATAGATCGTCCGCCCTTCCTTGACAGCGGCGACGATGGTCGCAAAGTTATCGTCGAGCAGTACCATGTCGGCGGCCTCTTTCGAGACATCGGTGCCGGTGATGCCCATGGCCACGCCGATATCGGCCTTTTTCAGGGCCGGAGCGTCGTTGACCCCGTCGCCGGTCATGGCTACGATCTGGCCCCGATCCTGGAGAGCCTGCACGATCTTGAGCTTGTGCTCCGGCGACACCCGGGCGTACACCGCAGTTTGATCGACCACCTCTTCCAGCCCATCCGCCGACATCTGGGCCAGATCGCGGCCTGTCAACGGCTCCCTGTCCGTGGCGATATCCAGCTCCCAGGCGATCTGCCGCGCGGTCAGCGGGTGGTCGCCCGTGATCATCACCGGGCGGATCCCGGCCGCGCGAGCCGTCGCCACCGCCTCGCGCACCTCAGGGCGGGGCGGGTCGATCATGGCCACCAGACCAATGAACGTCATCTCCCGCTCCAAAGCAGCCTCTTGAGCCTCGTCCGGCTGCTGATCAAGCGGCCGGAAGGCCACACCCAGAACACGCTGGCCCTGGCCCGCCAGGCGATCATTGGCGGCGACGATGCGCGCCCGCATCTCGCTGGTCAAGGCCACATCCTCGTCGCCGGTCCACACTCGGTTGGAGATGTCCAACAGACTATCGACGGCACCTTTGGCAAAGGCGACATACGAGCCACAGCACCACGGCGCATCGGACTGATCCGCCGTGACGCCCACGCGATGAACGGTCGTCATCCGCTTACGCTCGGAGGTAAAGGGTACCTCACCGACGCGCGGCCAGCGCTGGTCAAGCTCGGTCTTGACCAAGCCCAGCTCCGCGGCGGCGACGACCAGCGCGCCCTCTGTCGGGTCGCCCACCGCTTGGTAACCGCCCTCGGGGGTTGGCTCCAAACTGGCATCGTTACACAATGCGGCGGCCTTGGCCAGCAAGCCCAGGCTGCGCACCGGAGGCCGTTGGCCGGGCAATAGTTCAGCGTCGGCCACCGGCACGCCCCGGCGCAGCAGCGTATCCACCTGCTGGGTCTCGCCCAACACATCCAACACCGTGACCGTCATCCGATTTTCGGTCAGCGTCCCGGTCTTGTCGGAACAGATGACGGTCACCGAGCCCAGCGTTTCCACAGCGGGCAGCTTGCGGATCAGGGCTTGGCGCCTAAGCATGCGCTGCGCGCCCAGAGCCAGCGCAATGGTCACCACCGCTGGCAGGCCCTCGGGCACAGCGGCCACAGCCATGCTGATGGCCGTCAGCAACATCAGCTGCCAATCTTCACCACGCAGCAGGCCCAGGAGAAATACGACGGCGACGATCACCAACGCCGCCAGCGCCAGACCGCGGCCCAGCTGCTCCAGCCGGCGCTGCAGGGGTGTCGGCTCCCGCTCGACCGTTTGGATCAACTCGGCGATGCGGCCCAGCTCGGTGCTCATGCCCGTCGCGGTGATGACCGCCACACCGCGCCCGTAGGTGACGACGGTGCCCATATAGACCATGTTCACCCGGTCGCCCACGGGCAGATCAGGACGGTCCAAAACGCGAGCGTGTTTCTCCACCGGTTCCGACTCGCCGGTCAACGCCGACTCCTCCACCCGCAAGTTAATCGACTCCAACAGGCGACCGTCAGCGGGTACCAACGCCCCAGCCTCCAGCAGCACCACATCGCCCGGCACCAAATCTCGGGCCGAGATCTCGATCACGTGGCCGTCGCGGCGGACCTTGACCGTCGGTACGGCCAGTTGCTTGAGCGCGGCCATCGCCTTTTCAGCACGGAACTCTTGGCTAAAGCCCAACACCGCGTTGAGCACGACGATGGCCAAGATGGCGATGGCGTCTTTCCAATCGCCCAACGCCCCCGACACAACGGCCGCAACAATGAGAATAATCACCATTAGGCCGGTGAGTTGCTCCCACAGAATGAGCCACGGGCTCTTGAGGCCGCGCTCGATCAGTTCGTTGGGACCGTGCTCGGCCAACCGGCGTTGTGCCTCGTCCGGGGCCAAGCCAGCTTCAGCGTCGGTACCTAGTAGCGAAAGAACCTCCGTTGTTGCCTTCCGATACCAATCAGTCACGGGTATCCTCCCCAGCAAGTTGGGCCACCGGCGACAGGTCGTCTCGGATGGCCTGGCTCTGCGGTATGCCGACCCGGTAGGCGGCCGAGGCCAGAGCGTGAGCGGTGATCGGCCCCGCCAACAAGAGCAGAGCGATCAACACCAAGCCCTTACCCAGCCCCAGTGGCGTCCAGGCCACGGCCCCCAGCAGCAGCAACACCGCGCCAAACACCCCCACCTTACCTACCGTATGTAGCCGGGTATAGACATCGGGCAGCCGTACATAGCCCAGCACCCCTAGCACTGAGAAGGCTGTGCCGGTCACTACCGCCAGAGCGGCGATCACCTGCAATACAAGATCCAT
>JASFOV010000025.1:0-16973 GCA_050116355.1 Anaerolineae bacterium | reverse complement strand
CCGGGCAGGTTGTCCCTTAGTGGGAGGTTTGGCATCAGAACCAACGAATTGCCGCTCGTGGAGGAATACCTCCTCCCCATCCGTTGTGACGATGAACCCGTAGTGTTTTCTGGGACTGAACCATTTGAAGTGCCCCGAACGCTTTGGCATGGGGCCGTGGTTGATGAAGCAGGTAGGACACTGGGGTGGCTCGACTACCTTGACCCCCTTGCGTCTGAGCATATCAAGGTAGGTGTCTGTCAGTAGGAACCCAGCCCCACAGCGCATGCAGCTCAGGCTTTTGAGTTGGTCAGACATGCTACTTCTTTTTCTTTCCTTTGGCTTTGGCCTTGGCCTTAGCCGTCTGTTCGGCACGAATCTCGTTCCATACCCGATTCAACGAGGACTTGAACCGGCGATCGGCCTTCGGTTTCTCAAAGGGTGGGATCGGCCAGAATTGGATTAGATGCTTCAGGCTGCGGGCCGTGTCCGCCTTGGACAACCCAGCGCGATAGGCACTGCGCACCTTGCGCCGGACCAACCGCAGAAACTCAGACATGCGCTCGGTAGCCTCTTTGCCCGTCAACTCTCCGTGGCCCGGTATGAGTACGTCATAGTTGAGCTTTCGCAAATAGGTCAGTGCATTCAGCCACTGCTTGGTATCCCCTTGAGAGAGAAAAGGAGGCCGGTCAGTTACCACTGCGTCCCCGCTGAACAACAGCCGTTCCTCCGGTAGATACACTACTGTCGTCGCTTTGGTGTGTCCACCAATCGGCAACAGGTGGATCTCCTTGTCCCCTTTGAAGAGAATCGTCCTGTCGGTGAAAGTGACCTCAGGCTCGATAATGCGCAGGTCGGCTTTCCACTCTGTCACAGCTTCAGGAATCCGGTTGCGATAGAGGTTGAACAATCGTGTGCGAAAGCTGTCTCCATAGCTGCGCATGTTTTTCCAAGCGAATTCGTGGGCTATGACTCGAGCACCAGGAAAATATTGGTTGCCGATGATATGACCCCGGTGATGGTCAGTGTTGATGATGTATATCACCTCCTGGCCTGTGCGGTCACGGATCTCCTGGATCCAGAGACGGGCATCGTCGGGCAGCATGGGCGTATCAATCAGTATCACGCCCTGTTCCGTGGCGATAAAGCCCACATTCGCGCCGTGGAATTCGGTTTCGACATAGATGTCAGGTGCGATCTCTCGGATCATTTCAGCCTCCGCAAAGGTCCTTGCCCTTGAGACAAAAGAATGGCAACCCACTCGCTGTGGGCAATCACGTCTTCACTGTAGTTCACCCCTCAATATACCAGATTATGTCCGAATCCGCAAGCGGACCAGTGGGGGTCCGGGTCCGACAAAGCCAGGTTGGCTGGGGTGCAAGATCCGGGCTGGTTCCAGCTGATTTGACAAGCAATCTGCAATATGCTATAAGTCCTAGGCTTTGACAGATGTTCAGTCAGGGCCAACGGTAGTCTGCAGGCCATGGCAAGATTCTGGAACCAAGGAGTGCGACGAACCAAATTCTCCAGGAGCGCTCATGTCCCTGAAGGAACGAGTTGTTGCCTGTCACAAAGACCGGTTCGGTACGGAGCCTGCCCCTATCGTCCGTGCGCCTGGACGGGTCAATCTGATCGGAGAACACACAGACTATAACGACGGATTTGTCCTGCCAATGGCCATTGACCGGGCTGTCTGGCTCACGGCGCAGCCCAGGCAGGACGGGATAGTCCATGTGTATTCCCTCGACTTTGACCAAGGTGCCGCCTTTGACTTGGCGACACTCGAGTATGAGGCGCCGGGTTGGCTGGAGTATATCAAGGGCGTCGCCTGGGCCCTTCAGGGTGCCGGGCATCGCCTGCGGGGCTGGAACGGGGTCTTGGCCGGCGATGTGCCGGTTGGAGCCGGGCTGTCATCCTCAGCGGCGCTAGAAATGGCCTCGGCCCGGGCCTTTGCCACAGTGGCCAGGATCCCCTGGGACGCGACCGCTATGGCCAAGCTGGCTCAGAAGGCGGAGAACGAGTGGGTGGGGATGAAATGCGGGATCATGGACCAGATGATCTCCGCCGCAGGCTCGGCGGGAAACGCACTCCTCATCGACTGCCGTTCGCTGGAGACGGATGCTGTCCCTCTACCGCCTGACACGTCGGTCGTGGTCCTGGATACAGCCACGCGACGGGGCTTGGTCGACTCGGCGTACAACGAGCGCCGCGAGCAGTGTGAGGCTGGCGCGGCGTTCTTTGGTGTCCACGCACTGCGCGATGTGAGCCTCGAGCAGTTTGAGGCGGAAGGTGCTGGACTGGATGAGGTGACCCGCAAGCGGACCCGTCACGTTCTCACCGAGAACGATCGAACGGTGCGTGCTGCAGAGGCGCTGCGTCGAGGCGATGCCCCGGCGATGGGCCAACTGATGACAGCCAGCCACGCGAGCTTGCGCGACGACTTTGAGGTCTCGAGCAGAGAGCTCAACATCATGGTCCACACCGCCTTGGAGGAAAAGAGTTGTCATGGCGCCCGGATGACAGGCGCCGGGTTTGGCGGCTGCGCGGTAGCCCTCATCGAGGCCAAGAGTGCCCAAGCCTTTACGGACCGCGTGGCTGCTCGCTACCGGGAAGCGACGGGGCTCGATCCGAGCCTGTATGTCTGCAGTGCCGCCGCTGGGGCCGAGGTCGTTGCGCCTGATTGATCGCAGCCGGGCAGTACCGACATTGACCAGAGCCAGCGCTGGCTTGGGCCAGCGCCTGAGGCGGGCGTACTGTACTGGTCAGGGTTGAGACACAACTCAAAGCTGACAATGGCGGCCCGGTCGTCTTTCCCTTTGCCCACAGGTGAAGAGAGCTGCGGGCAGAACTGGACAGGCAGGGCATCTTCAAGTACAATGCTGCTGACGGACACAACCCAGCGGAGGGGGAGCATTGAGTAAGGGAGCCAGGAAAACGCATCCGGCACAGATAGAGTGCATAGAGATTGAGGGCCAAGCCCAGGAGCGCGGGCGCCAGTACGGCGCCCGCGCTTCGCATATCATAGCGCAAAACGTGGACTGCTATCTGCGCCTGATCGAATACCAGACGGGCCGCGCAGCGGAGGACAGTCTGCGGGCGTCAGCCGCGTATGCCCCCATCCTAGAGTCCCACAATCCCGAGCTGCTGTTGGAGATGCAGGGCATCGCCGATGGCGCCGGTTGTAGCCTGGAGAGCATCCTGCTCATCAATGCCCGGTCGGAGTTGATGGACAGCACGGACGAGTGCACGGCCCTGGCCGCCGGCCCGGAGGTCACGGACAACGGACAGGTCCTGCTTGCCCAGAACTGGGATTGGTATTCGGCCCTCGAACCAGAACCGATCCTGCTGCGGATCCGGCAGCCGGACAGACCGGAGATCTTGACGTTGTGCGAGGCTGGACAAGTAGGCAAGATCGGGCTCAACAAGGCCGGGCTCGGTGTCTGTCTTAATTTTCTAAGCCATGAGGACCAGGGGCGGGGGCTGCCAGTGCATGTAGTCCTGCGCCAGATGCTGAATTGCGCCAGTCTCGGAGCGGCGATCCACGAGGCCTACGCCTATCCCCGGGGCGGCGCGGGCAACATCCTGCTGGCTCATGCAGAGGGCGACCTTGTGGACCTGGAACTAACAGCGGCCCATGCCGACTTTATCTACGGTGACTCGGGCTGGCTGGTTCACGCAAATCACTATGAGAGCCACCGGCTGCGCGGCGGTGACACCGGGGTGACGACCTCCAAGAGTACGGTCGCCCGGTCGGCCCGCGCTCGGCGACTGTTGTCGAGAGCATTGGGCCAGATCTCGACAAACACCATGCAACAGATTCTCCGCGATCACGCATACGGCGCCTATGCCATCTGCCGCCACGCTGACCAGAGCGAGCCAGGGCTCCAGCAAACGGCAACGCGCGCGTCGGTGATTATGGATCTGAGAGGTAGAACGCTGCACCTGGCTGACGGCCAACCCTGTCGCAGGGAATACCAAGCCTACCGCCTTTGAGGTGGGAGCCTGGCTACACGCCTGCGTCGCGCAGATCTTGCTCGTCCAGGCCGAAATGATGCCCGATCTCGTGGAGCACCGTCTGGCGGACACACTCCCGGACCTGCTGGGGGCTGCGACACACACGCTCAATGGGGCGTTGGAAGATTAGGATCTTGTCGGGCACGATCTCGCCATAGGTCGCCCCACGGTGGATCTTGGGCACCCCCACGTACAAGCCAAACAGTAGCTCACCCCGCTTGAGACCGGCCTGGGCCAGGTGTTGTGGAGTCGGGCGCTCGGCAACGACAACTGCGACGTTGTCCAACCAACCCAGGATCTTGTCGGGCAGGCTGTCGATGGCGTCGTCTACAAGATCTTCGAAAAGGTGACGGTCCATAACCGGTACATTATAGCACCGAACGTAGGGCACGGCAAACCTGTGCGCTCAAATCTCACCCATCCCGGTTGCAGGTTGGGGCCGGGCACGCCCGGCGACGGCATCCTGGTCGATGCGAAGGCAGCTCTTGACCAGCGAACCTGTGTGTCTCCCGCATCCAGCTTGCGCTTTGACCTGTCTTGAGGTACAATCCCAGGCGAAGGGAAGGAATGCCAGGATATAACAGACAATGCACATTGAACTGAAACTGTTTTCCAGATTCAGGCAGCACCTGCCTGCTGAGACGCGCGGTGAGGCTACCATTGAGTTGCCGGAGGGGACGACCATCGGCGATCTGGTGGACCATCTGCAGATCGACCGTCGTGTAAAACTGGTCGCCGTCAACGATGAGCCGGCAGACGATTGGTCTCGCCCTTTGCATGACGGCGACCGGGTTCGCATCTTTCCCTTTGTTGTCGGCGGCTAGATCTAATCAATCTGATCAACTGTGAATCACAACTAACACAAGGAGGTGTTACACATGCCACACGGGTACAACGGCAAAATTCTACATGTGGATCTCACCAAAGGCCAGTTGGAGGTCGAAGAACCGGGTGAGGCTTTTTTCCGGCAGTACATGGGTGGTAGTGCACTGGGCATGCACTATGCCCTGAAGCTGATGCCAGCCGGCGTCGACCCGCTAGGGCCGGACAATGTCCTCGTACTGAGCCTGGGTGTAACGACCGGTGCGGCGGTTTCGGGCCAGAGCCGGGTTACGGCCACGGCCAAGTCGCCCCTGTCAGGGGCGATCGGCGACGCGCAAGGAGGTGGCTTTTGGCCCGCCGAGGCCAAGGCCGCCGGCTATGACGCCTATGTCATCACCGGAAAGGCGGAGAAACCCGTCTATCTATGGGTACAAGATGGCGAGGCTGAGCTGCGTGACGCCTCCCATCTGTGGGGCAAAGTCACGGGCGAAGCGGAAGCTGGCATCCGAGACGAACTCGGGGATGCCAAGATTGAGGTACTGCAGGTCGGCCCGGCTGGCGAACAGTGTGTTCGTTTTGCCAGCATCATCAGCATGAGCAACCGGGCCAATGGGCGCAGCGGAATGGGCGCCGTCATGGGCTCCAAGAATCTAAAAGCCATCGCCGTCCGGGGTCATAAGAAGCCCGAGATCGCGGATCGCAAGGCGCTGGCTGCGTTGGCGCGCTGGGGAGCCGAGAACTTTGAGGACTCGGACGTCTACAGCATGGGCATTCACGGGACTGCGGATGTGCTGGCCTTTCAGAACGAAGCTGGAGGTCTGCCCACTCGCAACTGGGAAAGCGGTGCGTTTGAGGGCTATGAGGCACTTGCCGGCGAGACCATGACCGATACCATCCTCAAAGAGAGAGACACCTGCTACGCCTGTGTAGTGCGCTGCAAGCGAGTGGTGGAGACCGAGTGGCAGGACAACAAAGTGGATCCACACTATGGCGGACCCGAATATGAGACACTGGCCACCTTTGGCTCCTACTGCGGTGTCAATGACCTGGCTGCAGTGTCCTTCGCCAACCAGCTATGCAACATGTATGGTATGGATACGATCTCGTGTGGGGCGACAGTCGCATTTGCCATGGACTGCTTCGAACAAGGGTTAATCACCGAGGAAGACACGAACGGGATCGAACTGCGGTTTGGCAACGCCGAGGCAATGGTCAAGACCGTAGAGCTGATCGCCCGCCGGGAGGGAATCGGCGACCTGTTGGCCGAGGGCACGGCCCGCGCGGCAGAGCGCATCGGTCAGGGGGCCGAAAAGCTGGTCGTCGCGGTCAAGGGCCACGACCTGCCCGCCCACATGCCCGAAGTGAAGCCAAGCTTGGGCCTGATCTATGCGGTGAACCCCTTTGGCGCAGATCACCAATCATCGGAGCACGACCCCTCCTACGAAGGGGACTATGAATACTACCAAGATCGAATGGCCATGCTGGGGTTGCTGGATCCGCAGCCCGAAGGGACTCTGGAGGCGGCCAAGATCCGCTACGCGCAGTATACGCAGTTCTGGTACAGCTTGGCGGACTGTATCAACGTCTGCCAGTTTGTCTGGGGTCCTGCCTGGCAACTGTACGATCCCAACCAGCTGGTAACCATGACCCAAGCCGTCACCGGCTGGGATGTCAGCCTGTGGGAGTTGATGAAGGTCGGGGAACGGCGGCTGAACATGATGCGCGCCTTCAACGTCCGTGAAGGATGGGGACGTGAAGACGATGTGTTGCCCGCCAAGTTGTCGCAACCCAAAACGGGTGGCGCGTCGGATGGCCTGTCTTTCGATGCCGCGGACCTGGAACAGGCCAAAGACACCTACTATGGCATGTGCGGTTGGGACGAACAGGGCGTCCCCACCCGGGCCAAGTTGGAGGAGTTGAGCCTGGACTGGGTAGCGGATGAACTGGGCCTGTAGTCCAGGCCACAACCTACGTACGCGATGCATGTCAGCTCCCCGCGCAGCTGGCGCATATCGATGGTGGGACCCAGACTAGAGAGGTCCCCCCAAAATCAGAAACCGTGCAGAGGGTAGAGATGAAGATCACTGTCTTGGGTGGCGCAGGCATGATGGGTTGCATCGCTGTGCGAGATCTGGTGCACAGCGCGGCTGTGGACGAGGTCGTGATCGCCGACATCAATCTGGAGAACGCCCGGATCGTCGCCGACTATCTGGACAGCCCCAAAATCTCGCTGGCGTCGGCGGATGCCCGCGATCACCAAGGGCTCGTCCAGCTCTTAGAGGGAACCGACACGTGCCTCAATGCTACCGTGTACTACTTCAACCTGGATATTATGGCCGCCTGCCTGGAGGCCAAGTGTCACTATACGGACCTGGGCGGGCTGTTTCACACGACCCGAAAACAGCTAGAACTAGATGAGGAATTCAAGGCAGCGGGGCTCAGCGCGGTGCTGGGGGTCGGTAGCGCCCCAGGCGTGCCGAACGTGCAGAGTCGTTATGCCGCCGACCGGCTGGATACGATCGAGTATGTGCACATTTACGATGGGATCAAGCCCCCGGCTCCAGATGTGCTGGCCTTTAGCTATGCAGTGCCCACCATTGTCGACGAGCTGACAGAACCGCCGATGGTCTTCCGTGATGGGGAGTTTGTCGCCTGCGAACCCCTGTCCGAATTCGAAGATTACTGGTTCGAGCCCCCGCTAGGTCTGTTGCCCATGCACTTGTCGCTTCACTCGGAAGTGGCGACGATCCCTACCTCCTTCGAAAACAAGGGGATACGTGAGTGCTTTTTCAAGATCAACTATTGGGGCATGGCCCCCGAGACCGTGGAGAAGATCAAGGTGCTGGCGGATTTTGGGTTTGCCGGACGTGATCCGGTCCAGGTACGCGGCGTTTCTGTGGTGCCGCGCGACTTGCTGGTTACCATGATGGCGGACTATGTGCCGCCCCTCACCTCCTTTTTGGAGCCGCCGGCCAATGAGCCCCCCGACTGGGCTAAGGAGATCGTCACCGAAGTCAAGGGCACGCGCGACGGAAAGACGATCACCTACCGGCTGGGCACGCTGACGGTCAAAGGGTCCCTGCCGACGGGGGTCGTACCCTCTATCGTTGCCCAGTGGCTGGCTGAGGGACGGGTTACACCGGGCGTCCACCCGGCTGAGGTGGCGTTGGAACCGGAGCCGTTCTTCCAGGAACTGAAAACGCGGGGGATCCACACCCGCGTGACCAAGACCGAGTCCGTCTGAGATTGCGCACAGAGAAGGCAATCCAAACACGTCTGTCCGGCTCTAGAGTGGACAGGCGTGTTCTACTTCCTGACCAGTAACACCCCGAGGAGGATGAGACCAAGGCTAAGGAACAGCATCAGGCTCAAAGGCTCATCGAGCACGAGAGCCCCCAGCAGCAGCCCATTCACAGGAATGATGTATGTCACGGTACTGACAAATGTGGCACTTGCCCGAGCGATAAGAGCATAGTACAGTATATAGGCAAGGATCGTGCCAAACACCGTCAACCCTAGCCAACTGCCTACCACCGCCCACGAGAGCGAGAGATGGAAGGGCGTCTCCAGGATCAGAACCAGGGGCAAAATGAATAGTAGACCCATGGTGAATTGGCCGGTCGCTGTGACCAACGGCGGCTGATCGCGCAGCCGGTTGCGAGCGTAGATCGTCGACAAAGCATAGCTGATTGAAGAGGCCACCATGGCCAACTGGCCGAGGATCGAGCCCCGTACCCCCGACTGCAGGGCTGGCAGCATGAGCAGAGCGACACCAACAAACCCAACCAGCACGCCCAGGATCCGGCGCGATTGCAGGCGCTCATCCGCGATCATAAAGTGAGCCAGGACCACCGTGAATAGTGGCAGGGTCGCCTGCAACAGAGAGGCCAAACTACTAGGGATGAATTGCTCGCTCCAGGCAACGAGTGAATAAGGCACCACCCCACTTAGCAAACCAACAACGGCGTAGGAGCCCCAAAGTGCGCGGCTGCGAGGCAAGCTCTGACGCGTAATCAGGAGCAGGCCCCACATCAAGACTGTCGCAACCAGCAAGCGCCCGGCGACCAGCGTCAGCGTCGGTACCTCGCCCACCGCGATCTTGATGAACAGATAGGAAGAACCCCAGAGGAAGCCAAGGATCAGGAGTATGATCAGGTTGGTGAAACGTCCTCTAGCCGGCTTGGTGTCGTGTACCACGTACAGTGTTGCCCCCAAGATGGTAGGTTATCCATCTAGGACTTGGCCACAGCAGCCAGCGTGCGAAAAGCACGGTAAGCTTCGACCGCGTCACCGGCCACAAATTCGATGATCCGGCCTTCCAGGCGGCGGGTTCCGGGCATGATCTGGGCTCGATCAGCCATGTCGGAGGTCACGAGCTCGACCCGCAAGGTGACGGGACGCGCCAGATGCAGTGGCTGCGGTGCGTCCCCTGCAGCCAAGCGCTGTACGGCGCGGACAGCCGCCTCGTAGATGAGCGCCTGGGAGGCTGCCGGCGCCAAGCAGTCTGCGGCCATCCGACCGCAGGCTTGCTTGACCGTTGCGGTCTCGATGGCGCCCAAGAGCCCGGTCGCCTCAGCGCAGGCGGTCTGGTCGCCCGAGATCAGAATGACCGGTACGTCAAAATCACCACAGACCGCGGCACTCCAGCCAATCTCGCCCATAACCTGACCATTGAGCCAGACACCCGCCATGGACGAACTGGACCAGGTGTGATCCAGAATGGCGTCGGCTGAGCCAGAGCGCGCATGATAGCCAACGAACATGGCTGCGGCGATCCCAGCTTCCAATCCCTGGACCATGCCCAAGGGCGCAGGGCTACCGGAAGACAACCAAACACGGGAGTCCACCTCCTCGATCAGCAGATTTCGTCCAGCATTGTGGCCATCGACGACGGTCATGCCGGTGGCCCCGCCATCGTACGCGCCGCGGATGGCCGCGTTGACGTCACCCGTCATCAACTTCTGGAAGCGAGGATACGTCTTGTGATCGGGATCGACTTGATCCCAGTGAACGACCCCTGTGATGCCTTCCATATCGGCCGCGATTAGAATCTTCATCAGTAGACCTCCTAGAGAGCTTCAGGACCAGACCATTATACTATGGTCAAGCGCGCAGAGCAATGTGCCAGTGTCACCGGGCCAGGACCGCTGCCAAGTCTCCAATCCGCCAAACGCATCCTTGCAAAACACAAACCCGACTCGCCTGAAGATTCTGGTGGTAGTTGCATGGCGGCGGGCGTCAGCTATGTATTTCGGTGACAGCCATTTGCGACGATGGGTTTTTTGCAGTACAATGGCCGGGCCAAGTCAGTCGTCAAGCCAACGATCCAGTACAAAGGAGCGATGTTGCGATGAATACCGGTGAAGTCATTGACCTGCGCAGTGATACGGTGACGCTGCCCACGCCGGCCATGCGCCAGGCGATGTTCGAGGCCGAGGTGGGCGATGACGTCATGGGCGAAGATCCCACGATCCAGAAACTGGAAACGATGGCAGCCGAACGCCTCGGCAAAGAGGCGGCGGTGTTTGTTCCCTCGGGAACGATGGCCAACTTGATCTGTTTGCTGGTGCACTGCGCGCGGGGAGAGGAAGCGATCATGGGCGACATGGCCCATACCTTTCTCTTTGAGGCTGGCGGCTCCGCGGCAGTAGGCGGTATTCATCCCCACACGGTGCCCAATCAGCTTGACGGCACGCTCGCTTTGGACGATGTTGCGGCCGCCATCCGCCCAACCGGCAATGAGCACTACCCCCGCACACGGCTGATCTGCTTGGAGAACACCCACAACCGGCGCAGTGGGGCGGTACTCACCCCAGACTATATGAGCCAGGTCCGTGGCCTAGCCGACCGGCAAGGGCTGGCCATCCACCTCGATGGCGCCCGGCTGTTCAATGCCTCCATCGCGCTAAGCGTGCCGGCGGCTGAGCTGGCACGGGATGCGGACTCGGTGAGCTTCTGCCTGTCCAAGGGGCTTTCGGCTCCGGTGGGCTCACTGGTGTGCGGTTCCGCCGAGTTTGCGTGCGAGGCACGGCGCAAGCGCAAGATGCTGGGCGGCGGAATGCGACAGGCAGGTGTCCTGGCCGCAGCCGGTATCGTCGCGCTGGATACGATGGTGGAGCGGATGGCCGAGGACCACACCAACGCCAAGCGCCTGGCCAGGGGCCTGGCCACACTCCCGGGCATCATCCTCGACGTGGAGCGCATCCAGACCAACATCGTGATCTTTGAGCTGGCGCCCGGGTCGCTGTCGCCTGCCGACATGGTAGCTGGACTCGGTGATCGCGGCGTCAAGATTGGCGCCATTGGGGGGCGCCGCTTCCGGGCAGTGACCCACCACGGTATCGAAACCGCGGAGATTGATGCGGCCCTGACAGCTGTTGTCGACGTCCTGAAAGAAAGCGGGTAGTGACCACGCCGGAGAAATGGAGGGTCCGCCGGCCATAGGCGTCAACCGGGGGTTCCCAAGACGATGGAGCACATTGGCTCACTCAATGAGAAACCGCTGCACGCGGCGCTGAAGGCGTGGTACGCCGGGCCGGATGACCAGGTCGAAGTGCCTATTGACGGGTTTGTGATCGACGTCCTGCGGGATGATCTGCTGATCGAGATCCAGACCGGAGGGTTTGCCAACATAAAGCGCAAACTACTCGATCTCGTCGAGCGGCACCCGCTGCGCCTGGTGTACCCGATTCCTCGGGAGAAGTGGCTGGTCAAACTCGACCTCGATCAAGACCGGGTGACCAGCCGTCGCAAATCCCCCAAGCGTGGATCCGAAGTGGATCTATTTACCGAATTGGTCAGTTTCCCGGCGCTGATGGCACGATCCAATTTCGCTTTGGAGATCCTGCTCACGCAGGAGGAGGAGATCTGGCGCTACGATGGCCGCCGCGGGTGGCGGCGCCGCGGCTGGGTTGTTCACGAACGGCGGCTGTTGCAGGTCGTGGACCGTCACCAGTACCAGACGCCGTCCGACCTGATGGGCTTGTTGCCCGGTGGACTTCAGCAGCCATTCACCACAGCCGACCTGGCCACCGCACTGTCGAGGCCCCGGCGCGTGGCACAGAAAATGGCCTATTGTCTGCGCAAGATGGGCGCTCTTCACCAGGTGGGGCAAAAAGGTCGAGCCAAGCTGTACCAAACCCCCGACGGAGGTGAAAAATGGCAAGCGAATCAGCCCAACAAGCCTTGAGCATTCTCCGAGACCCAAGTCTCTTCCAGTGGTACGTCATCCCCCTGTTCGCACTGGTGGTTTATGTCTATGCGGTCGAAGTCGAGCGCCGCAATTGGAACCTGTTCTTCGCCGGCCTCGCCTTTTGGGGCATGGACTGGTTCAACGAGATTTGGAATTCTCTCGTCTTTCATTTCACCGGCTATGCGCCGGTGTGGGGTGCGCCCGGACAGACAGCATACCTGATCCTGATCGGATTGAATATCGAGATTAGCTTCATGTTTGCCATCGCTGGCATCACCTTCAGCAAGATGCTGCTGCCGGACAAACGAGCCAAGATCTTGGGCATCCCCAACCGGCTAGCGCTGGCCATTGGGGGCGCCGCTTTTTGTGTATTTGTTGAGATCTTGCTGAATGCCATCGGCGCTCTGACGTGGGATTACCCGTGGTGGAATGCGAGCGCCCCCTGGCTCATCTTCCTATTCGGTTACTTGACCTTCTTTCTTGTCTCGTTCTGGGTCCACGACATGCAGACGGTCAAGAGCAAAGCGATTGCCGTCGGCACGATCTTTGCCATCGACTTGGTGGCCATCCTCCTTTTTGGCGTGGCCCTCGGTTGGCTGTAGGAGGCCATGACCGGATGGCAGGCCTATGGCGCATCCTTGTGGTCCCGGCACCCTCCATTGACCAACAGTCAGACCACGACTGGGAGAGGACGCAATGAAAGATAAACCATTTCAAGACTACTACCCGGACAACTTTGCGATCTGCTACGGCTGTGGCCGGCTCAATGAGCATGGGTTGCAGATCAAGAGCTATTGGGACGGTGATGAGACGGTCTGTACGTTCACGCCCCGGCCCCACCATACTGCGGTTCCCGGCTTTGTATACGGCGGGCTGATCGCTTCTCTGATCGACTGTCACAGCACCGGCTCGGCGGCGGCCGCCGCGTACCGTGCTGAAGGACGTCCGATGGATACGGACCCTCCACTGCGCTTTGTGACAGCCTCCCTGCACGTCGATTATGTCAAACCAACACCCATCGAGGGGCCTCTCGAGCTGCGGTCCACGATTACGGAGATCAAGGGTCGCAAAGTGGTCGTCCGCACGACCCTATCCGTCCACGGGACCGTCTGCGCCCGCGGTGAGGTCGTGGCAGTACAGCTTCCGGAGCACATGGTCTTTGGCGAGTAGATACTGAGCTGAAGCAGCTCGACATTGGGCTGGAGCCCCAGGAAGGAGAATCCATGTTCAATTGGCCCCTGTTTCTCGCGCTCACCTTGGCCTGCATGCCGGGTGCGGCCATTGCGCTGCCGGGTACAGTCAAGACGATCGTGCAAATCGCAGAACGGCAGACCTCAGCGGATGCCAACCTGCCCTCGACGGGCGTGCTGGTGGCAATTTCGTTCGTCCAGACGATGCTGCTTTTCGCGGTCGCGGCAGCCGTGGGTACTGCCTTGGCACCGTTGGTCGGCCTACACGCCCCGGTCTTTGAGGCACTGGTATCCGGCGAAGCGCTGTGGCCTGCACTGCGCACCCAACTCCCAGCTTCGCTCTTGCTGGGAATCGGTGGAGCTGCAGTCTTTTTGGCGTTGTACTATTGGGTATTCCGGCCGCGACTGGATGAGACTACGGTGCGGGCCATGGAAACGCTACGCAACCGGCTTGGGATGTGGGGGCGCTTGTTCTATGGCGGCATTGCCGAGGAAGTGCTCACACGCTGGGGACTCATGACCCTGTTGGCCTGGCTAGGAGCGCTCATTGCTGGGAGCCCGAATGCCGCAGTGATGTGGACAGCCATCGTGATCTCGGGTGTGCTCTTTGGCTTGGGCCATGCACCCAGCTACCTGGCTGCCGGCTGCCAGAGGAGCCCCCTATTCTTTGTAACTATGATCAGCCTCAATCTGTGGGCCTCCCTACTGTTCGGCTGGTTATTCTGGCAGTACGGGCTGGAGGCGGCCATGGTCGGTCACATGTTGTTCCACCTGGCTTGGTGGCCCTTTGACCGGCGCGTCTATGGCCGCACAGTCCGAGTCGCAGATGCCTGACCCACCCAATGTTCGATTCAGACTGGTCAGAATTCTCGAAACTGCTAGAACCTCGAAGCTTCGTGAAGCATTGTAGTCCAGATTGTGCGATCTCTCATAAGACGGACGGACAGTGCGTATTGGGGGAGCCAGACAAGGAGAAAGCATGGAGGCAGACGGGAACCGGATGGAAGGCCTGCACCGCTTGGGGTTCTTTGTCCTAGTGCTACTGGGTGGACTGGCCATCTTTTTCTTGGGCAACCCCTACTTTCAACTACTTCCCACCAACCGCAATGCCGATTACAACGCGCTGCTGACCGTCTTCTTTCTGGCAATCACCATCTTTGCCCACCGCGACGAGACCAAGCGCGAGTACGGGCAACTTGCCTTTGCATTCTTTGTCGCAGCCTTTGCCAACTGGGCACTAGGGCTGGAGCTGTTTCGATTTCCTAGCCAGTCCGCGGACACGCCAGCCGGGTACACCTGGGACAAACTCTCTCAGGCGATAAAGGTCATCGTTCCCTCATTGTTGCTGGTCAAGCTGATGGGCTTTGACCTCGGCTCCATATACCTGCAGCGAGGCAAGGTCAAGGGATGGGTACTGGTTGGGTTCGGCTCGTTCATCGCCTGGACCGTACTGGGCTTCGTGGTGGGCGCGGGCCAGGGCAAAGAGCTGGACTCGATGCTGGCTTCGCTGCCACTGTGGTTCACGTTCTCACTCCTCAACGCATTCATGGAGGAATTGTGGTTCCGGGGGCTTTTCTTGAAGAGGTTGACACCTTTCTTGGGAAGCGGACTGTCAGTTTTGGTCCTGGCCCTGGTCTTTGCTCTGGCCCATGTGGGTGTCACCTATGTGACGCCGGGAGAGATCCTACTCTTCGTGCTACCTACCTTTTTCATAGGCATGGGGGCAGGGTATGTCATGGTCAAAACGGACAGTGTTTGGGGCGCCGTCCTGTTCCACGCAGGCGCGGACGTGTTCTATGCCTTGGGCTGGACGTTCTCTTCCGTACAGTAGTGAGGGCTAGAACTTTGAAGCAGCACGGCTGTAGCAAAGTAGCTTGACAGATTCTTGACCTGGGATACAAGAGCTCGATTCCGTCTTTGCGAGTACTTCCATGGCGGGTTCCGCCACTCAGAATGTAAGAAACTTGCTTGCGCTTGGGTGTTATAATAGAGTGTTCGGACAGCCAAGACCGTCACGGCACTGGTGCGAATATGCCCGTTTGCGAGTTTGGTTCCGATTATCGGTGGCTTACTTATTGGTGGCCCTAGGACCCCGCTTAGTAGCCTACATAGGCGATGGATAGTCGGGTCCGAACATCCAATCCAAGTGTAGGAGATATTTGTTATGGCTAAGCGCAAGGAGTCTGCCGAAAAGGTACCTGTTCTAGACGTTCTCGAGCAAATCAATCTCCATGCCGCTGGGCTGGACATTGGCTCTGAAGAAATCTGGGTCTGTGTCCCGCCGGACCGCGACGAGCTCTCGATGCGGGTCTTTCCTACTTTCACCGTAGACCTACACGCCCTGGCCGATTGGTTGGAAGCTTGCCACATTGAGACAGTGGCCATGGAGTCCACCGGCGTGTACTGGATCCCTGTGTACGAAATCCTCGAAGCGCGTGGCTTTGAGGTCTATCTGGTCAATGCTCGCCACGTCAAGAATGTGCCGGGTCGGAAGACGGACATCCTGGATTGTCAATGGATACAGCAGTTGCATACCTATGGCCTGCTACGTGCTTCTTTCCGACCACCAGAAGAGATTTGTGCCCTGCGTGCGTTGGCACGACATCGGGACAATCTCATTCGGTATCGCTCCGCTCATATCCAGCACATGCAGAAGGCTCTGCAGTTGATGAACGTCAAACTCACTCAAGTGGTCAGTGACATCACGGGGGTCACCGGGTTGAATATCATCCGCGCCATAGTGGCTGGTGAACGAGATCCCCATCAGCTAGCACGCTTTCGTAAATCGGGCTGCAAGAAGAGCGAAGAAGAGATAGCCAAAGCGCTCCAGGGCAACTACAAGCTGGAACACCTGTTTGTTCTCAAGCAAGCCTTGGCGCAGTACGACTTTTACCTCCAGCAAATTGAAGAGTGTGATGCCCAAATGGAGGCCATGTATGCTGCCCTGCCTCCCTCGGACTCAGAGGCACCGGGTTCTCCACCCCCCAAGCCGAAAGGGGGCAAACGCCGCAAGAACCAAGCCCACTTTGACCTAGCGACCTCACTGTACCATACGGTAGGCATAGATCTAACCGCCGTCGATGGTCTTGATGCTCTGACTGTTCAGAGCATCATCACCGAGATCGGTATAGAGGTGAGCGCTTGGCCCACCGTCAAGCACTTCACCTCCTGGCTATGCTTGGCTCCGTACAACGATATATCGGGTGGTAAGGTCTTACGCAGCCGCACCAAGAAGACGCAGAACAGAGCGAACTTGGCCTTCAGACTGGCCGCCCAGAGCTTGAGCCGCAGTCAAACTGCGCTCGGCGCTTTCTACCGTCGCATGAAAGCAAAACATGGACCGGCCAAGGCCACGACAGCTACCGCACACAAGCTGGCGCGCATCGTCTATTTCATGTTAAAGAATCGCACTGCCTACATCGACCCAGGTGCTACCTACTATGAGCAACAGTATCGCGACCGAACCATCCGAAACCTCAAGCGCCGGGCCGCCGCCCTGGGTATGGAATTGGTGCCACTTGCTACCGAGTCAGCAACAGTTTCTTAGTAGCCGTCAAAGACGGCGTGGCAAACTCCCAAATGGCAAGAGGGGATTGCCGCAGTCGCTCCGCTCCTTCGCAATGCGCCGTCCCGGCATCGGGGATAGACTATGCAATAGCCGTACCTTAACCATAGTGGTTGCTTGCAGTTTCGAAACTCTTGTGCTAGAATAGCCGTGCTATACGGTCGGGGGTCGTCTAATGGCAGGACAAGGGTCTTTGGAACCCTTTATTGAG
>JASFOV010000024.1:0-17054 GCA_050116355.1 Anaerolineae bacterium | reverse complement strand
TATTCAGGCGGTCGACGAAACGGGGGTGGTCGCCGCTTCACTCCAGGGCCGGATCGAGATCGCCCGGCGGATGCGACAGCAGGACCAGTCCAAAGCGTTGCTCGATCTAGTCGGCTATGCCCAACTACCGGAGGAGGCACCCTGGCCGGCGGCGGTGCTCGCTGGGGCTGTCCTCCCAGGTGAGTTGCCTCCCCCCAATCCGACCTGGTCGCCGGAATGCCTCCATGCCTGGTGGTCCTGCCAGTATGATCTGACCCCCGATCGGCTAGAGCAGGCTCAAGTCGTCCACGGGTTGCTCGCCAAAGAGTTTGGTGAGTTCCCCCGCGGACCGCGTCTCTATACGCTCTTGGCCCTGGCGCTGGATGCCGAGGAACGGGCGCTCCTCATCGGAGGTCAAGATACGCTGTGGACGGAGGATGAACGAACGCACCTCTATAGCTGGTTCTATGGGCTCATCGAACGCTACCCGCACCGGCTCCCCCGGCGCGAGTCTGAGATGGCGCTGCGGCTCTTTCTGCGCGCCATTGCCATCCAGGCCAGTTGCTTTACCCCTATTTACGGCCGTCCCGAGTTTGTCAACCTGCTCGCTGATCCGGCTCCGCTGTCCCCCGAGTCGGTGTCGTACTTTCAGCTACTGAATCTCCTCAGATTCGACGTGACCGGCTCGCGACGGGCCGCCGAGATTGCACTAGAAGAGGGCGAGTTGCTTGCGTTGCGCATGCCTGGGCTGGCGGCGCAACTGCTCCTCTTGGCCCAGCAGTGGTTCGACGAGACAGCCAAGTCAAACCTGGCCCATTTGCGGTTCGAAGATATGGCGTTTGCCACCCTGGGCGTACAAGCCGGTATCTTGGCTGCGAGCTGCGCTGCTCGCGTTGGTAGCCACGAAGTCGTGCAATCTGCGTTGGATGCGGTGCAGACCAACTACGAACAGCTCCAGGAAAATGGCCGGTTGGTCCAGGCGCCCGACTGGTCCGATCTGCCATTCATCGAGCCTGACAAGCTGGCCCAGCAAGACGGGGGTGAGTGGTTGGTGCGGCTGCACGCCTGCAGGGTTTGGTACCTGAATCAACTACCGGCCAAAACGTCTGTGGACCTGCTCGGCACCAAGACTTGGCTGGAGAGACAATATGGTCAGCGCCCCACGCCCGAATTGCGCCTCTTTCTGGCCCAGCCCAACATCGAGCCGGAGCTTGAGCCGGATCTCTCAGCTGCCGAGGAGGAGCTAAGCGATCGAGAGCTTTTCCTGATCTTGGGTGGTCTGCTGCTCGGCGCGGCTGCGATATTGGTCGGCCTATTCTTTGCTTTTAGGTGGCTCATCGACCGGCTTACCGGTGGCCTCGGTGTTGGCTGGACTATTGGTCTGTACGTTCTGCTCTGGGTCCTGCTCGTGGCCGCCATCAATGGGCTCCCCGCCCTTCGCGATCGCCTGCGGGCCAGACTGACAGCCAGTATGACGGTTAGCGCCAGGATCTCGTCGCCATACGGCGTCACCGTGCGTGGGGCAGATCTCGCCTTGAGGGAGAGTGTTGGCGTGACCATCGAGCTCCAGCGGGGGTCGCGCTGGGAGATCCAAAGCTGGCCGCCGCCCTTTGTCTTCCGTACCGAACCACAGACCGGCTCCTACCATGCCGATGCAAGTCTGCTGCGGCCGTATGTCTGGTCGGCTCGAGGCTTCCCCACCGGGCTGGTTGAGGATCTCGGCGCGTTGACCGCTCTGCTGGGCGGGCGTTCGGTGCCGGTGGAGCTCCAGATAGATGATGCGCTCCTGCCCTACCCTTGGGAGGCGTTGCTGTCCCTGTCTGTCCAAGATCTGGACCGGCAGTTCTGGCACGAACCGTTGCACTTCTACCGGACGGGCGACCTTCAGCCGGTCACTCCACTGGGCTGGCAAGGAGGTGTCGCCGTGGTAACGGGCGAAACCTGGTCCGGTCTCTTCGAGCAGGGCTGGCAAGCGGCCAACCTGGGTGTCGCCGTCCGTCGCGGCCTAGACATCGTCCAGGCGCGGGAGCCGGTCAAGGTCTTACACCTGGTCGGACGGCCGATCCGAACCCAAGCTGGCCTGCGCCTGCAAATTGATGTAGATGGCTTCGAACAGTCGTCGATGGCAGTCGAGCAGTCGGCGATGGGGCGCGCGGGTCTGCTCGTGTCGGCCGACAAGCTGCCCCTCAGCCAGACATGGTTGGTCGTCGTACAGGGTGATCCCGTCGAGGGCGTAGCCCGCCGTGAGGCGGACCGGGAGGATGCCGCCTACTTGCGCATCATCGCTGCCGAGATGCTGCGCGCCGGCAGCCGGGCTGTGCTCGTCTTGCCCTCCATGCCCCCTGAGCTGGCTCGCCAGGTAGTCGTTCGCCTGGGAAAAGCGTTGCGGCTCCCGAGTAGTGTGGACAAGCGACGCTTCTTGAAGGCGGTCAGCAGCGTGCGGAGGGAGATTATAGACTGGCAATATGTGGCCGAACCACTGGAAGGAGGCGCCAGCGAACCGTGGAACTCGCAAGAGTTTGTGGATATGCTGGTTGAACTTGCTCTTGACGTCTGCCTGTATTGGCAAGCCGGCGAGATAAGTGATTATGAACTCAAAGAAAGGATGAGCGCATGAACAGGCTGTGGCAACGAATTCAGAAGGCTACCGAGGGAAAAAAGTACGTCTACAAGCCGCTGGAGCAGGGAGTACCCTTCGAGAGCGGGCAACACTACATACGCATTGTCATATCCGAGATGTACTTGGAAAAGAGTTTCGCTTGGTTCAAGACCTGGTACCCGGCGGTGCACATCGGCATCCAATTGGCCTTTGGCGACCAGCCGGCCGTAGTCATCACCCGGGTGGTCAAGCCGCCGGAGGATGCCACCCAACAGGGGGTGCTCAAGAACTACCACATCCTGGAGCTGACCCCCTACAACGGCGGCAAGGTCGAGGTGCAGGGCGCTCTTATGGCCTTGCAAGGGGAGGACTATTTGGGTACGGCCATCGAGGTGCTGCAGGACTTTTCCAGCCTGGTAGCGCCGCCATTGGGCCAGGCGCTGGGTGTCGCCGAAAAAGTGTCGAACGGCCTGGATAGCATGCTCAATGTCACCAATGGCCAGGTCCGCCTGCCGTACCATGATGCCTTTGTCGGCAAAGATATGGGGACCAGTGAGCTGAAGCAGGGCTATCTGGCCCTCATCCGCGCCGAAGCGGGCCAGGCCCGCGATCAGGTCATCGCGGAGCGCCTGTCGGTGGACAATGGTGAGCTGTACTACGATGGTGGCGGCGGCAAGAAGCGGTTTCGCAATGCCGATTACATGCTGCTGCGCATCGAGCAGACCGACAAGCGGGACGACTATGAGCACTTGGGCGCCATCAAGGAAGGCCTGGAGGCCTTCTACACCGCATTGGCGATAGACGATTTGGACGAGGCAGAGCGGGCGGTCCGCAAAGCCAAGCGGGCCATCCAGCTTGCCATCTATCGCTCGCCCGATATTGCCAAGTTCGACAAGACACGCGCCTGGGAGAACATCAAGTTCGGGTTGGAGAAACAGCAGGAGCAGTTTGGCTTGGGCGCCAGGGGCGTGTCACGCCTCGGCGCGACAGCCCTGATCAACACCGGCCCGGTCAGCATGGACCAAGCAGTGAACCTCGGCGAGCTCCGTCCGGAGTTGTGAGCATCGGTCCGTGACACCGGAGTCACCACCCGATCCACGGATCTGGCCTGGTCGGCTGGGCGTTGTCCACGCGACTCGCGCAGCGGGCCAGGCCCTTTCTTGACCAGTGACCGCCTCTGGCGTATACTGGGGCGACCCAAGTCTCAACCATTGTGAGGAGCCCTAGATGAAGATAGAACCCTTTGCCCTTGAGCGCTGGATGACCACCCACGAATTGTACGTCGAGTACGACATTGCCGAGAGCGGCATTTTCCCCTGGACATTGCGCGAGCTTCTGGAGCTTCTGCAGCCAGACGCGCGCGAGGAGGCGCTGGCCCGCCTGCTGGACCTGCGCTTGGGCTACAACGAGGCCACCGGCACCGCCGAGCTGCGGGACGTGCTGGCCGGCACTTACCAGGGTTGCACCGCGGAAAACATCCTGGTCACCACCGGCGCCATCGAGGCCAATTTCCTGCTGTTCAACGTCTTGCTCGAGCCCGGTGACCACGTGATCGCGCCCTATCCCGCCTACCAACAGTTGTACAGCGTGCCGCGGGCGCTGGGCTGTGATGTTTCGCTCTGGCACATCCGCCCCGAGACTGGTTTTCGCTACAGCGCCAAAGACCTAGAGCCACTCTTGCGGCCGAACACCAAGCTGATCGTCATCAACACGCCCCACAATCCCACCGGCGCGATGCTGTCGCCGCCCGACCTGCGGCGCGTCTACGATCTAGCGGCGTCGGTGGGCGCGCGCATCCTGAGCGACGAGGCCTACCGCTGGCTCGCCGTTCCGGGCGGTGACGAGTTTGCGCCGCCGGCCTTTGAGTTGGGGCCGCTGGCGGTCAGCGTCGGCACCCTGTCCAAGCCCTTCGGCCTGCCGGGTCTGCGCCTGGGCTGGATCGCGGCCGCGCCCGAAATCGCCCAACGGTGCTGGCACATGCGCGATTATGTGTCGCTCAGTCCAGGCAAGCTCAACGATGCGCTGGCCACGCTGGCCTTGACCCACCGCCAGCAGATGATCGACCGCAATGCCCGGATCATCGCCGCCAACCTCGAGACCGCCCAGCGTTGGTTCGCCGCGCACGCGGACCTGGTGTCTTGGGTGCCACCGCGCGGCGGGCTGCTGTCGTTGCTGCGCTACGAACTCGAGATTCCTTCCCTGGATCTCTCCAACCACCTGGCCCGCGAGTACAGCGTCATGCTCGCGCCGGGCTCGGCCTTTGGCTATGAGGGCTACCTGCGCATCGGCATCGGCCAGGACCCGCCGGTCTTTGCCGCCGGCCTGGAGCGGGCCGCGGACTGCCTGGCCGCCGTGGCCGCCGAACAGGGCGCTTGAACATCGGGTAAGAGGATCCCGCTGGAGAAACGGCCAGCCGATCTCCGCCCGCTGGATGTCTCTAGGGTTATGGAGGGGAGATGGAGTCGATACGCCTCGGGCCGGGACTGAACCTCTACTACCAGCCGCAGGACCGGGCCGTCGCCCAGCAGATCGGGGCGACCACCGCGGCGACGGTTGAATTCGTCGGCAAATGGTGGGCAGTGCCCGCGCCGGAGGACCTGCGGGTGTATGTCATGACCGCCTGGTCGGATCTCACCACCCACGCTCCCGGGCTGTGGCGGGTGTGGCTAGCTGTGCTCTACCCCTTGTGGGCGCCCCGGGCCAAGCGCATCTGGCCGTTGGCCGGGGGTTGGGAGCAGCAATTCGGCGCGCGCCGGACGGTGGGCATCAAGCCGCCGCGCCTGCTGCCGGCCGGCGACAGCCCCATGGGCCAGCGCCTCTTTCTGCCGGTGTCCGGCCCCGATGAGAAAGTGGCCCATACCACCTGTCACGAGACGACCCACGCCGTAACCTCGCACCTGAAACTGCCCTCGTGGCTCAAGGAGGGGTTGGCCATGGTCGCGGTCGAGCGCTTTTTCGACTGCCAGACGGTCCGCCCCGGCACCCTAGAGCGGCTGGCCGCGGAACCGCCCGTTCCCCGGCCCGGCGACCGGCTGCCCGACCAGGATCTAGACGCTATGGCGGCCCTCTATGCCCGCGGCTACTGGCTAACGCGCTATTTGGATGAGACCCATCCCCAGCTGTTGCGCGACCTGCTGGCGCGGCGCCGGCGCCGCCCGGAGCTGGAAGCGCAGGTGGCGGCGGCCTGTGGCTTGGAACCTGGGGCGCTATGGGCCGGCATCGATGCCATCGTGGCCGGCCATTTCGCTGGGCGGCCGTGATGACAACGATCTACAACTGTTGCCGACACAAAACAAGCCCCACAGCAGCTGTGGGGCTTGTGTGTTCGTTATATCCTATGCAAGTTATCCTGCCGTAATCGGGATCTTGCGCTGGCGAGCCTCGGTGATCTTGGGCAGGACCAGGCGCAGTACGCCATCCTTCACCGTGGCCTCAATCTTCTCCTGGTCGATCTGGTCGGACAGGGTAAAGGCCCGCTCATAGTCGCCCACGCGGTATTCGGCATGGGCCAGGGTGTGATCCTCCGGCTTCACTGGTTCGACATAGCCGTTGATGGTCAACACGCTCTTTTCCAGCATAATATCTAGGGAATTCTCATCGACGCCGGGCATATCGGCCACGACGTGGATCGCCTCATCGGTCTCGTAGATGTCCACGCGGGGCACAAAAGCCAGCCGGTCGCGCGTGCGCTCGGCGCCCATTTCCTCAACTTCTTGCTTCTCCGTATCTTGTACTTCCAATCCTCGTTCTTCTGACATTCTATTCACCTCCGTCTCGATGCGCTGAGCTCGTTATCCAGCTTTGATGGCGATCTTGCGCGGCTTGTCCTCTTCAGCGCGCGGCAGCGAAATGCTCAGTACGCCGTTCTTGAATGATGCATCCACCTTGGCGGCATCCACCTTGAAGGGCAATCGAAAGCTCCGGCTGAAATTGCCGAACCGTCGCTCCCGGCGGTGGAACGTCGCGCCCTCTTCCACCTCTTCCGGATTGCGGGTGCCACGCAGCGTGAGCGTGTCGTTCTCTACCGCAATGTCAATGTCCTCGGGATTGATGCCGGCCAACTCGGCGGTCACCACGGCATTGTCCTCATCCGTCCACACATTCATGGCCGGGTAGCCAGAGGCTACACTCCATTCCCTCCGGCTGGGCCACTCGCTGAACAGCCGGTTCATCTCGCGGCGCAGTCGCTCCATGTCGCGTTGTGTTGATCTCCAACCCCATCCATACGGTCGCAGTGCCATATCACATACCTCCTTATTCAGTCCACTTGATCTTCTTCAACATTCACAGGGGCGCATCCTTTTGACCTGACCAACTTGCGATTCAGTTCAATCGGGTGCTCTCTTTACTCCCTGACTATACCCTACCAAGCGTGCGTTAGAACAAAGTTAGATCAACGTTAGAAGATCGTTAGACTTCGGTCTAAAGAGGTTTTTTTAATATGATTTTAATTTGACAAATCATGTAAACGGAGGTATAATTGTGTTATGGGTCATCGAAGCTTGTGGGGCGCTGGCCTTATGGTGTTCCACAAGCTCCGGACTCGAGGGCTCCATCTCCACATCAGGAACCCTGGCGAAGAAGCAGGACTAGACTTGCCATGGATGCAGTGAATGCCAAGGCGGCTGTTGGTTGTCAAGCCATTACGTTTACCAAAGTTCGAACGGTCACCGCTCGACTCAGGATCGAGCAACCGTATGTCAAGAACACTGTACGACTGTCCGCGAATTTCGCGAAGGATCACGACGACCCTTTTCGCCACCCAAAGCCTGGCCAGAGCCGCGTTCATCGCTACTGGTACCGTTAGCGCGCTTGTCAGTGCCCAAGTCACCGGCAATCCAGCCTGGGCTGGGGTCCCAGCGGCTGTGCTGCAACTGTCCGCGGCGTTCGCTGCGCTGGCGGTAGCGGCGCTCACAGAACGCACCGGGCGGCGCCAGGGCCTGGCGCTGGGGTTGGGAGTAGGCGTACTGGGCGCCGGGGTGGCCGCGGGAGCGGTGATAGCCGGGTCGCTGTTGCTCTTTTTGGCAGGGCTGGCGCTCATGGGAGTTGCCTCGGCCGCCATAGCCTTGGGGCGTTTTGCCGCGGCCGAAGTTCACCCTCCAGAACGCCGGGGGCAGGCCATCTCCAAGGTCGTCATCGCCGGCGCCATAGGTTCGGTCGTGGGGCCACTGCTGGTGGGACTGTCGGGTCAGTGGGCGCTGCGGGCTGGCATGAATGAACTGGCTGGTCCCTTTCTGGCCTCGATGATCATTCTGACCGTAGCCTCACTGGTGACCTTTGTCTGGCTGCGGCCCGATCCCCGCGATGTGGGGCGGAAGATGGCCCGAAAGCACCCCGAACCCACTCTGCATCAGGGACCCAGCCGCACAATCTTCCAGGTATTGGGTACGCCGGCTGCTCTGTTGGCGGTCTCGGCTATGGCGGTGGGTCAGATGGTGATGGTCATGTTGATGGTGATTACCAGCCTGCACATGAGGAGCCACCAGCACAGCTTGACCGATATCTCCCTGGTTATTTCCGCCCACACGGTTGGCATGTTCGCCTTTTCGTTCCTGTCCGGCCGCCTGACCGATCGGTGGGGACGAGGACCGGTCATCCTGAGCGGGGCTGGGTTGCTAGTATTGGCTTGCACACTTGCCCCTCTTTCCCCAGAGGTGTTGCCGCTGGCCGCCGCCCTGTTCCTCCTGGGCCTGGGCTGGAACTTCTGCTATGTGGGGGGGTCGACGCTCCTGTCGGATCAGCTCTCTCATGCAGAACGGGCCAAGATCCAGGGAGCCAATGAATGGCTGCTGGGTCTGGCCACCGCTGTTGCCAGCCTGGGGAGCGGGCTGGTGTTCGCCCTGACCAGTTTCACGGCAATGGGCATCTTGGGTGCGGCGTTGGCTTTGGTGCCGCTGGGGTTCGCTGGCTGGTGGATGATCCGAGGATGGAGGACTACAGCGGCCTGGCTCTAGCCGCACTCGTCCCATGAAGAAAGCAGTGATCCCATCGAGTCGATATCCAGAAAATCCGTCCAATCGGGAGTATATGTCTGTGAGAAGTTCTTGGCTTTCGGGCCGGTTCCCAAAGGAGATAGGGCAAGATGACAGAATGCCAACATGTTGATCAGATCCAGGATGTGAAACCCAATGCACAAGGTTGCGAAGTGTGTCTAGAGACAGGCGGGTGGTGGGTGAACCTGCGCCTGTGCCTTATTTGTGGGCACGTTGGTTGCTGCGACTCTTCGCCTGGGAAGCACGCCACCCAACACTTTCATGAGACTGGTCACCCCATCGTCCAACTTGGAATTGAGGGTGATGAGGAGCTCTGGTGCTATGTAGACCAGGTCTCTTTCATCGCACCGTGAAGCGCCGGTCGATCCGGACAGGTTCCAGGAGTCTTGCAGGTGCGGCTGTCGCACCGTCTCTTGGCTGGGCAGTACCCAGCCGAGCAGGGTAGCGAGCACGTCGATTTGCGGGTACTCGAGCGCCGGTAACCAGCCAATACGCAGGGTTTGCCCGAAATCAGGCGCAAAGCGCCAGGCAAACAGATGCTAGTCGTGGGAACACCCACTGAGAGCTCCACCGCTGACCGGATTCTGGAGCAAAGGGAGTAAGGACAGTGAATGATCTAGCCACAAACAAGTTACCCATCGTGGACGAAGAAGAAGCCACCGGCGATGTGGCTCGCGTCTTTGCCGAGGTCAAGCGCGACCTGCAGGTTCCGTATGTGCCCAACTGGGGCAAGGCTTTGGCCGTGTCGCCCGCAGCCCTGGCCATTCACTGGGATTTCCAGCGCAGCTTCTACCAGCGGACGACGCTCCCACGCACGCTGATCGCCATGATCCTGTATACGATTGCCGAGACCGGCAAGTGCGAGTATTGCAGCGCCCTCAACGAGATGTACTGCCGCACCATGGGCATTGATGGACAGATGCTGAGCGCCCTGGTCAAGGACCTGGGCAATGTATCGCCCCAGCGTATCCGGGTAATCATTGCTTTCGCCCTGAAAGCGGCCAGGAATGCGCGGGAAATGGACGCGGAGGACTTTGACCGGCTGCGAGAACAGGGGGTCACCGATGATGAGATCATGGAAATCCTTCTCGTCGCAGCCATGAGCAGATACACCAATACACTGTCCGATGCCCTGCAGATCGATGTCGACCCCGCGGTCACCGAAACGTTGGACAGCTTGAGGTAACCATGGAGCCGGACAGCGAACGACTAGAGGCGGCACGCCATGCCATGCTCTCCGAGGTGGTGCTGCTTATTTCCGAGACCGCCGACTTCCAGACGCTGCTGAAGCGGTTCATCGGCAAGGTCAAGTGGGTGCTTGACTTTGATCGCTGCACCTTGGCGCTCCTCAACAACGACACGCAGAGCTATGAACTCCGATCGCTGTTCGAGACGCGGCGGGGCGTGCCCGCCACGCCATCAACAGCGATTCCCCTAGGGCACGGAATCCCAGGCGCCGTGATGCGGAGCCAGCAAGTACGCCTGATCCGAGATCTGGCTGCCGCTCGGGACGAGACTCCCGTCCCAGCTGATCCAGCCCTGTGGGATGGCTCGCTGACCACCATCCTGTCCCTACCGCTCCAGGCGTACGGCAAAGTGGTGGGTGCCCTCACCTTTGGCACGAGCAGGCGTGATGCCTACAACCGCGACGATGTCAAGACTGCGACCTCACTCGCCGCGCACCTGGCCTTGGCCATTGATCGCTGGCAGCAGACCGAGCAGCTACGGCAGGCCAACGCGGAGCTGGCGCGCCTGGCCTCCTTTCCGACTTTGAATCCGGCGGCCATTATCGAGGTGGATCTGGACGGGCAGGTGCACTACCTGAATCCGGCCGCAGAAGAGATGTTCCCAGATTGTCGCCGGGAAGGCCTCCACTGTTCGCTCCTGGCGGATCTGCCCTCGGTCGCGGCGCTCTTGCACGAGAATGGGGGGCGCTCCCACCTGCGCCAAATCGAGATTGAGGAGCGCTGGTACCAGCAAGTGTTGCACCTCGTCCCCAATAGCGAACGCATCCGCAGCTTTGTCATCGATATCACGGAGCGCAAGCGGGCGGAGGAGGCGCTACAGCAACAGAATGAATATCTGGCTGCCCTACACGCGACGACGCTGGGATTGATCAGCCGGCTCGATCTGAGCGAGCTGCTCCAGGACATCGTCAGCCGTGCCGGCCAGCTCTTGCGAACGCCACACGGGTTCATGTTCCTGCTTGAGCCTGGCGAAAAGGCGTTCGAGCAAAAGGTGGGGCTTGGCATATTCGCCGAGACGATCGGCGTGCGCCTCAAGCGGGGTGAAGGGGCCTCGGGTCGCGCCTGGATGACGGGCAAGCCCATGGTGGTGGCCGACTATGATGCTCTGGAATCTCGTGCTCGTGTCTACGGCTACGGCCGGATCCGGGCTCTGACGGCTGTTCCCCTGAAATCTGGCGACGAGGTGGTGGGGACCATCGGTATGGCTTTTGGCGCCGAGTCGGATCGGACCTTCAGCGATGCAGAAGTGGAACTCTTGAGTCGCTTTGCCCAATTGGCCTCCCTGGCCCTCGACAATGCACGGCTCTTTACGCAGACACAAGAGCAGGCCAGGCGCCTGGCCTTGCTCAGCCAGATGGGCGAAGATCTCAGCCGGGCAACCCGGCTCCAGGATATTCTGGACATCGCAGCCCGGCAGGTCAGCCACATACTGCCCGCCGATGAAGCCGATGTCGCCTTGCGCAATGGCGACGGAGAGCAGGTGGAGATCATTCCTCTGGATGGCCAGGCCGGTGCTGTCCGCCAGGGGACCAGCCTGCCCCCGCCTGGATCAGATCTGGAGCGAGTCCTCGTCGAAAGCAAATACATCGAGCGGACATCTGCTCTGGGCGCAGATGCAGACGGCAGCGAGTGCACCAGAATGTATGTCCCTCTGCTTGCAGGCGGGCAGACCATCGGCTCGTTCAATGTTAGCTGCACCGGGCTGCACGCCATCAGCGACCATGACCGGAACATCGTGCTCCAGTTTGCCTCTCTGTTGAGTTCGGCGTTGGAGAATGTGCGCCTCTTTGAAAAGAACCTGCAGGGTCGCGCCGAAGCCGAGGATCAGGCCAGGCGGCTGGCCCTGTTGAACGAAATGGGCCAACAGATCAGCCGTGCCGGTAGCACGGATGAGATCCTCCGCGTCGTCACTGACTTTGTGCCCCGTGTGATCCCCGCCGATCGCGTCAGCGTGGCCCTGCTGGCCGAAACGGGCGACGGCCTGGAAGTGTTTGCCCTTCAGGGAGAAGCAGGCGTCCTGCCCGTTGGCCAGCGCTTGCCCCTGACCGGAACGATGGCCGGCACCGCGGTCCGCGAGAAGCGTCTCATCCGAGTTGCCGACCTGCGGGAGAGTGATGCGGCCGACGCCCAGAAACTGGCCGGACAGGGCTTGCGGGCAGCCATGACGGCGCCTTTGGCTGCTGGCGACCATGTGATTGGGACGCTGAACGTAGGTAGCGAGCAGCCGGGCAGCCATGGCGATGGCGACGCGAACATACTCATGCAGATTGCCGCGTTCCTAGCCACAAACATGGAGAACACCCGGCTCTATGCCGAGGCCGAAGATGCACGGGCGGTGGCGGTGGCTGCCAACCAAGCCAAGAGTGCCTTCCTGGCCAACATGAGCCACGAAATCCGGACGCCGATGAATGCCATCATCGGCATGACCAGCTTGCTACGCGATACCACCCTGGATGCAGAGCAACGTGACTTTGTCGAGACCATCCGGGCCGGCGGCGAGGCTTTGCTGACAATCATCAACGATATCCTCGACTTCTCCAAGATCGAAGCAGACAAGCTCGAGTTAGAACACCAACCGTTCGATCTGCGGGCCTGCGTGGAAAGCTCCCTCGACCTGCTGGCCACCGGCGCGGCGGACAGAGGCCTGGACCTGGCCTATCTGATCGCTGTGGATACCCCGGAGGCCATCTTCGGCGACATCACGCGTTTGCGCCAGATACTTGTCAATCTGCTCAGCAATGCCATCAAGTTCACCGAACAGGGGGAGGTCTTACTCTCGGTGTCCAGCGAACGGATATCCAGTCCCGGTTCTGACGCGGCGCCCGATACACACATTCTACACTTTGCCGTCCGCGACAGCGGAATTGGAATTCCGCCCGAGCGCATGGATAGACTCTTCCACTCCTTTAGCCAGGTGGACGCGTCAACCACGCGTCGCTACGGTGGCACAGGGCTGGGACTTGCTATCAGCAAGCGCCTGAGTGAAATGATGGGCGGCACAATGTGGGCCGAAAGCACGCCAGGCCAGGGCTCCACGTTCCATTTCACCATTCGCGCCACGGCCGCACCCGCTCCGGCCCGTGCCTATTTGGACGAGATCCAGCCCGTCCTCCAGGACAAACGAGTGCTCATCGTCGATGATAACGCCACCAACCGCCGCATCCTGTCCCGGCAGGTTGAACTGTGGCAGATGAGCCCTCAGGCGACCGCTTTGCCCGTGGAAGCGTTGGCCTGGCTCCGTCAAGGCAATTCTTTCGACGCCGCCGTCCTCGATATGCAAATGCCCGATATGGACGGTCTGACCCTGGCCAAGAAGATCCGGCAGCTCCCGGCTCCCAACTCCAGGCTGCCCCTGGTCATGCTCACCTCTCTAGGGCGTAGTGAGATCAAAGAGGATATGGACCTGTTCGCCGCCTTTCTCACCAAGCCCATCAAGCCGTCCTCTCTCTTTGATGCGCTGGTCAGCATCTTCAGTGGACAGCCCACACGCGTGCTTGACCGGGAGGCCAAGGGAGAGGCGCAGTTCGACGCCCAGATGGGTCAGCGGTGGCCCCTCCGCATCCTTTTGGCCGAAGACAATGCGACCAATCAGAAACTAGCGTTACGCCTTTTGGCACGGATGGGCTACCATGCCGACGTGGCAGCCAATGGTCTGGAGGTGTTGGAGGCCCTTGGTCGCCAACTGTATGACGTGGTGCTGATGGATGTACAGATGCCAGAAATGGACGGTCTGGCAGCGACGCGGAACCTGCGCCGCGAACTCCCGGCAGATCGGCAACCGCACATAATCGCCATGACGGCCAATGCTATGCAAGGCGACCGCGAAATGTGCCTGGCGGCTGGCATGGATGACTATGTGAGCAAACCCATTCGTATCGAAGAGTTGGTCGACGCCTTGAGCAAGAGCCGTCCCCTGGCGGAAAGCCAGCCACTGAAAGCGACTCCTGTCCCATCTATCGAGCCGGAACCGGCCAGAACAAGTCCCGAGCCGGCCAACGAGAGGGCGGTAGACGTCCCGACCCCACCATCCGACGCTCCCGGTCCACAGCCCGACGCAGACGTACTCGATCCAGCAGCGCTCGAAGCCCTGCTCTCCATTGTGGGCGGCGAGTTTGTCTACTTGGTGGAGCTCATTGACTCTTTCCTTGAAGATGCGCCCCAGCTCCTGGCCGAGCTCAACGGTTTCATCGAAAGTGAGGATGCCGCCGGCGTGCGCCGGGTGGCCCACAGTCTCAAGTCCAATGGCGCTGACTTTGGTGCCACCACCTTCTCCAACCTGTGCAAAGAGTTGGAGATGAGGGGCAAGGAGGGAGCCCTCGATGGCGCTGCTGACCTGGCGGCTCGTATTGCCGCCGAATATACGGGTGTGGCCGCCGCTCTTGAGGCCGTGCGGCGCGAGGGCAGTCTCCCTGTGCAGAGGGCAAGATGACGGAAGAACAAGGGCACGTCTTGGTAGTAGATGACAATCGCATGAACCGCATCAAGCTCTCGCGTAGCCTGGAGCAGCAGGGCCATACCGTTGGCCTGGCGGAAGACGGCCGGCAGGCACTCAAGATGCTCGGAACCGGGTCATTTGATGTGGTGCTGCTCGACATTCTCATGCCGGGGATGGATGGCTATCAAGTTTTGGAGACGATCAAGGCCGATCCCGAGTTGCGCGACATCCCGGTCATTGTCATTTCGGCGCTGGACGAGGTAGAAAGTGCTGTGCGTTGTATTGAAATGGGGGCGGAAGACTATTTGCCCAAGCCGTTCAATCCCGTCTTGCTGCGGGCGCGCTTGAATGCCAGTCTACAGAAGAAAAAGCTGCGCGACCTGGAGAAGGCCTACCTACAACAAGAGGTCATGCTCCGCCAAAATGAGAAACTGGCCACACTGGGTCGACTCAGTGCCGGGATGGCGCACGAACTGAACAATCCGGCCGCGGCAGCCCAGCGCGGTGCTGCACAATTGCAGGCTACCTTCTCGCATCTCCAGCAAACGCATTTGAAACTCGGTGAGCTGACCCTCGACGAAGGGCAATTGGACTCGTTGTTGAAGCTTGACAACCTGGCCCAGCAGAGGGCCAAGCAACCGGTCGACATGGAATCGCTCACACGCAGCGACCGCGAATATGAGTTGGAGGTCTGGCTGGACGAACGGGATGTGGAGAACGCCTGGGAAGTAGCACCTACACTGGTCAACCTCGGTTATGATTGCGATGCCCTGAATACGCTTGTGGCCAGCTTTACCCCATCCCAATTCTATGCGGTGATCGAATGGCTCAGTGACACCTACACCATCTACAGCCTCTTGGAGGAGATTGGTCAGGGCGCCGGACGCATCTCCGAGATCGTCAAGTCGCTGAAGGGCTACACCTACCTGGACCAGGCGCCCATCCAGATGGTGGACATCCACGAAGGTCTGGACAGTACCCTGGTCATCCTGCGCAGCAAGCTCAAGCAGGGGATCACGGTCCATCGCGAGTATGCTGCAGATTTGCCTCACATCCAGGCCCGCGGTAGCGAGCTCAACCAGGTGTGGACCAACATCATCGACAACGCCATAGGCGCCATGAATGGCGAGGGCGAGATCACCTTGCGCACGCGGCATGACGACGAGTGGGTCATCGTGGAGATCGAAGACAATGGCCCCGGGATTCCGGAGGAGATCATTCCGAATCTATTTGACCCGTTCTTCACCACCAAACCGCCCGGCGAGGGGACCGGCCTGGGGTTGAACATCAGCCGCAATATTGTGGTTCAGAAACACCAGGGGCAGATCGACGTGCACTCGCGCCCGGGCAAGACCCGTTTTGAGGTGCGACTGCCTATCGATTGCTCGCCCGTGGAGTGATGGAGCTGGAGGTATTAACATGAGCAAACCGGTCATTCTGACGGTGGACGACGAACTGCAGGTTCTCAATGCCGTTGAACGCGATCTGCGCCGGCACTATCGCAGCGACTATAGAATTGTCAAAGCCTCCTCGGGTGCCCAGGCGCTGGAGGCGGTGCGCGAGCTCAAACGCCGCAATGCACCAATTGCCCTCTTCCTGGCTGACCAGCGCATGGCCAACATGAACGGCACCGAGTTTTTGGCCGAGGCGAGCAAGCTCTATCCCGAAACCCGCAAGGTACTGCTCACTGCCTATGCCGACACCGAGGCGGCCATTCAGAGCATCAATACGATCGGCTTGGACTACTACCTGATGAAGCCCTGGGATCCGCCCGAGCAGACGCTGTATCCGGTCTTGGATGATCTGCTGAGTGATTGGCTGGCGACGGTGCCGGCGCCGTACGACGGCATTCGAGTGGCGGGGACGCTTTGGTCGCCGAGTAGCCACCGTATCAAAGACTTTTTGGCTCGCAACCGGATTTCCTATCAGTGGCTCGATATCGAAAAGGATGCGGGGGCCAAAGAGCTGGTCGAGGCCGTCAACCGGGACCAGCACCGGCTGCCTGTGGTCTTCTTCCCCGATGGCAGCACATTGGTCGAGCCCGACAACCGCACGCTGGCCGAACACTGCGGACTACAGACCCAGGCGACGCAGCCCTTCTATGATGTCATCATCGTGGGGGCCGGCCCGGCAGGTCTGGGGGCCGCCGTCTATGGCGCCTCCGAGGGACTCCGGACCCTGATGATTGATCGAGAGGCGACCGGGGGCCAGGCGGGTACCAGTTCGCGCATCGAGAACTATCTCGGCTTTCCCAAGGGCTTGAGTGGGGCCGATCTGGCGCGGCGTGCCACCGCCCAAGCACAGCGCCTCGGCGCCGAGATCCTCACCGCCCAAGAGGTGACGGGTGTGCGCGTGGAAGGTCCGAATCATCTCGTGCTGTTGGAAGATGGCACAGAGCTGGCCTGCCGCGCGCTCGTGCTGGCAACGGGTGTGACGGTCCGCAAGCTGGACGTGCCTGGAGTGACAGCCCTGACTGGCGCTGGAATCTACTATGGCGCGGCACTGACCGAAGCGGCCTACTACCGGGGTGAGCACGTATTTGTCGTCGGAGGCGCCAATTCGGCCGGCCAGGGCGCGGTATTCTTCTCCCAATACGCCAGCCAGGTGACCATCCTGGTCAGAGGTGATTCATTGGCCAAGCGCATGTCGCAGTACCTCATTGACCAGATAGAGGCGACGGAGAACATCGAGGTGCTGCTGCAGACAGAGGTGGTCGAAGCCATGGGCGAGAACCGGCTCGAGGCCCTCAAGATACTCGACAGGAGCACCGGTCAGACCCAAACGGTGTCCGCAGCCGCGCT
>JASFOV010000023.1:0-17294 GCA_050116355.1 Anaerolineae bacterium | reverse complement strand
GACGATTCGGGCAACCGCCGCCTCATCTTGCCCCAGGCGTTCCTGCTCACCGATGAGTTGCTGCGCCGCGCCCAGCGGGTGCTCGACGGCCTGGTCATTCACGACCAGGAGGTAGCGCACAAGTTGGCGGTCTACGGCGTATTCGCCGCCACCGAACGGCTGCTGATGGAGCTGGTCAAGGCCGGGGCGGACCGCCAGGAAATGCACGAGTTGATCCGGCGCCACAGCCTGGCTGCGTGGGCGGCCATCGAACAGGGCGACGTCAACCCGTTGGGCGATAGCCTGGCATCCGATGCGGAGGTATTAACCTATCTAGACTCGGAGCAGGTGCGCGCGCTACTGGACGCGAGAGAATATGTGGGCGATGCGCCGCAGCGGGCACTCGATCTGGCGACCGAGATCCGGGAGAAACTGGCCACGGGCTGAGGGGCGCGGCCGGGACCTGCGCCTCACTCTTCCTGGGTGCCCACCAGGTAGACGGCCTGCCAGGGCTGGTAGCGGCTAAAGAAGGTATCGCGGCCGATCTCGACCCCATTCTCCTTGATAATGCGATAGACCGTCACGTCCAGACCATCCTTGGGCCACTCGATCTGGCGCGTCTCGCCCGGGGGCAGGGTCGGATCTTCGCGGTAGACGGGTGGGCCATGGGGGACGGGATTGGCCTCGTAGGGGCCATCCATCTCGACGGTGCGGTTGGGCTTGGTGCCAAAGTAGTGGAAGGTCAAGGTCTGGTTGGTTCGGTCCGCGTAGGTATGGATCAGGATGTAGTGGCCGGTATCGTTGACCCATTTCAGGTCGACGCTGGGCGAGTAGATGGTCGCATCCAGGCCCTTGGGCGGCTCGTAGTAGCTCACCCGGAAAGCGTGAGCCCAGCGCTCGGTGATGGGCACGCCGGCCCAGAAGGCGGCCCGGAAGGCGGTGGAGGAGACCTGGCACAGGCCACCGCCGACATCGGCCCGGGTCTCGTTCCCCCAGATGATGATGCTCTCCTCGTAGCCCTTCTCGGCGGTCACTTCACCCAGGTAATAGTTGAAGGAAAAGGTCTCGCCCGGTGGGATGAGGACCCCGTCGAACTGCTGTGCGCCCACGACGATGTTCTGCACGCGAGATGCCGAAGAGCCCGCAAAGCTGGTCACACCTTCGGCAATCAATTCAACAATGCCCAAGCTGGGGCCGTCTTCGCTCGCCAGATCCGGCCGGACCTCCAGCACAGGCAGAGCCACCGTCCGCTCCTGGCTGAGAGCCGTCTGTTCGATGAGGGACACCGTGCTGGTCACGTCCAGGGTACGACCCGGGACGCTGGGGACAGCTACCCCCAGGCTGCCGCTGGTATAGTCCCAACGGAACTGGGCATCTACGGGTGGGGTTTCGACCTGGGTCGCGAGTTCGTTGGCCAGCTGGCTCAGGTGTTCCCGATCCAGGCTGACGGTCAGCCGGGTCTGCCCATCCTCACCGGTGACGGGTCGCAAGATCAGCCAGCTGGCCAATGTCGCCGGTTCCAGCGTTCGCGAAAACGAATCGGGCCCAGTGAGCACGACCGGCGCGCTGAGAATGCGTTGTACCTGGGCCTGGGCCTGGCTGACATCGGCCAGCAGGGGCTCGCTGGTCTGCATCACCAACTCGACCTCGCCGCCCCTCATCTCAGCCATGTGCTGGACCAGGATTTGGCGCGTGGCCTCGACGTCCACTCTGCGACCTGCCTGACCAGGTACGACCTCTACACTCAGATCGCCATTCAGGGAAAGTGTGGCATTGCGCATGGGGCGGTCCAACTGGCTGGCAATGTTGCTGAGGAAAACGGCACCCGCATTTGGATCGAATGCCAGTACGGGAGCTACCAGACGTCCATCGAAAAGAACCTCAACCTGCTCCTGCAGCCGGTTCAGTAGATCTCCCCGGTGGCCGATCGCCAGGGCGGCGTCCACGGTCGCCGCGGCGTCCAACCGGGCGCCCAGGTCCTCGGGCCCCACCACCCAGGTCCGGTCGCCATCGCGCAACGTCAAATAGCGGTCGAGCGGGTACTCAAAGCTCGCAGCTAGCTGTTCGATCGCTTCACCACGGGTCATGCCGCCTATGTCTATGTTCCAGGCATACACGCCCGGCAGGACCCGGTCAAGCATCCACAGCTCGACGATCAGCACGGTCGCCACGCCGGCCAGGATGACGGCGATGGCCAGCAGCGCCAGAGTGGCTTCCCAAGCAACTCCCCGCCTGCGCCGGGCAGGGCGTGGCGGGGGTGGATAGGCCTGTCCGTCGGGCCAGGGAGCATTCGCTGGCACTTCACTTGTGGGGCGGCCCCGAGGCCGCATGGTCCGCTGCTCCATCCGTTGCTGTACCTCGGCCTAGGCACGGTGCGAACTGTGCCGATTCACTGGCTCCATACCGGGTTACTCGCATCCTGCAGACGCCCGGGCTGCGAGACTGGTTCCAAACGTGCGCCTATATTCTCCCGCATATCCGCTTGGCTGTCTGTAAGCCACCATCCCGTACGCTGGCCAGTGTGAAACCATTGTACCAGATGCCCCACGAACGCGCAAGCGTCATTCTGGACAGATGGTGGGGATATGATACAATAGAAGAGATGTCCAGTTGGACAACAGTTTCCGACGCAGACCGACGGCTGTGCGCGGGTTGCCACAGGGTGCGGACCAACCATGTCCCTGTCAGGATAGTGGTCTGTCAAGTGTCCCAGCAGTGCGAGAGGAGGACGTAATGGGCGGGATCGTATGTGCCATTCGAGGTGGACCAGACAGCCAACCAACCATTGGCCGGGCCATCGAACTGGCCCAGGAAACCGGGCTAACGCTGCACTTTTTGTATGTTGTCAATCTTGATTTTTTGTCATTCACTTCTAGCACCCGGGTACATACCATCTCGAAGGAAATGCGCGAAATGGGCGAGTTCATCCTGCTAACTGCCCAGGCCAAGGCTGCATCACAGGGGGTTGAGGCCGAGGGTGTGGTGCGCAAGGGCAACGTCGGCGACGAGATTGTTGCTCTGTGCCACGAACTCAAGGCCGACTATGTGGTCGTCGGCCAGCCACGTCTGCAGCGCGACGAGAGTGTATTCACCCAGCAACTTCTCGATGAATTTGTCGAGGAGGCGGAGCGCTTGACGGGCGCCAGCGTGGTCCTGGCGGGTGGAGGTGCCCAGTGAGGAGAGAGACTAGGTTCTGGTGGCTGGTCGCGCTGCTGATCGGCGCGGCGGCCGTCCTCGCCTTCAGCAGCATGGGTGGCACGCAAGCCGAGGAACCCCTTCCACCCGTGATCACGGGGCTGGTCATCGACGGTCAAGATCAGCCAGTGGAGGCCGCCACGGTCACACTCCATGCGACCGGCTTGGAGGAGATCCTCAGCGAGACAGAAACCCAGGCCGATGGGCGATTTGCTCTGCTTGTGCCCGAGAATCCTCCCGACAACCTGGTGATCCGCTTCGACCGTCCACATTTCGCTGAAACAGACATTTCCATCTCCCCGCAGGCGGCTCAGGACCTGCAAGCCGGGGAGTCGCTGGTCCTGGCCGATATGGTCTTGTCTCGAGAGACAAGTCCGGCCTTTTGGATCGCGACGGCGATCTTTGTGGTGATGTTGATCCTCATTGCCACTGGTGTACTGCACAACACCCTGGCCGCCTTGCTGGGGGCATCGCTCGTGTTCCTCGTCAGCTACCTAGGCACGCCTCTGACGGAGAGCCTGTATATCTTTGGCTTTGATCGGGCTTTGGACTATGTGGACTGGAACGTGATCTTTTTGATCATGGGTATGATGATCGTCATCGCCGTGATCGAACGGACCGGGATTTTCCAGTGGCTGGCCTTTGCTGCCTATCGCCTTTCGCGCGGGCGGCTGTGGGTACTGTTGCCCATCCTGATGGTGGTGACCGGCGTCGCCTCGGCCTTTTTGGACAACGTGACGACCATGCTGTTGATGACCCCCATCACCATCCAGATCGCGCTGGCCATGGGAGTCAATCCCCTGGCGCTGCTGCTCCCCGAGGTACTGGCGTCCAACGTGGTCGGGATCAGCACCCTGATCGGCACGCCAACCAATATCCTCATTGGTTCCTACGCCGGCATATCGTTCAATGACTTTTTGATCAACCAAACGCCGGGGGTGGTGGCCGCCCTGATCGGCCTCGTATTCTACAGTTGGTTCATCTACCGCCGGGATCTGAGATCCAAGGGCGAGACGGGGATGTCGACGGTACTGCTGGAGAAACTGGAAGAGCGCGCCCAAATCACCGAACCAGCCCACTTGAAAAAGGCCGGCTGGGTGGGGCTGGGTATGCTGGTGCTCTTTGTCCTCGGCGAACAGATCCACCTGCTACCAGCTGTCACAGCCATCATTGGCGCGACAGCGCTCCTGGTTTGGATCCGGCCTGACATCGAGGAGATGATCGAGGCCGTGGACTGGACCACCTTGGTGTTCTTTATCAGCTTGTTCATCGTCGTCGGCGCTATCCAAGAAGTAGGACTCATCAGCTTGATCGCAGACATGATCGGTAGCCTGGTAGGCGAGAATCTGATAGCCGCCATGCTGGTTGTGACGTGGTTCAGCGCCATCCTGTCGATGGTCGTGGCCAATATTCCCTTCACTGCCGCGATGCTGCCGGTGGTCGGCTACCTCACAGCAACCATCCCTGGGGCAGAGAGCCTGGTCCTGTTCTATTGTTTGTCGGTCGGATCGGCGATGGGCGGCAATGGTTCGTTGATTGGCGCGTCGGCCAACATGGTCACCGCCGGAATCTCTGAACGATCGGGGCACCCGATCAGCTATGTTTACTTTTTCAAGAAGGGCTTTCCCGCCCTGTTGATCACGGTGGCCCTGGCCACGGTATGGTTGCTCATACGCTTTCTAGTGCTGTAGGGTCTGCCGCGAGTCGGACAAGGAGACCGCAAGAATGACTGATTCCAACGTGGAGCACATCCTCTGCGCTGTGCGAGGCACACCGAAAAGCCGCGCCACAGTCACCGAAGCCATCAACATCGCTCTGGAAGATGATGCCCGGCTGACCTTTTTCCACGTGGTGGATGCCGAATTCAAGGCACGCACGACCGTCAGCGGGCCACTGAGCGTGATCTATCGCGAGCTGGTCAATATGAGTGAATTCCTGATGCTCATCCTTTGCGATCGGGCGCAACGGCGCGGTGTGAGTCAGGTGGATTTCATAATCCGCGAAGGAAACGTGCGCCGGCAATTGCGCCAGGTCGTGGCCGAGACCGAGGCCGAAGTGTTGGTCTTGGGCACGCCAGCCCGCGGACCGGGCAAAGCCACGTTCAAAGAGGCCGAGTTTGACGCGTTCGTGGCCGAACTGGAGCAGTTGCGCCCGCTGCGCCTGGTGTTGGTCCCCTCAACACCCAGCCAATGACAGGATCATGGGACATCGATGGCCGTATGCAATCGCCCGCTGGCCTGTGCGCATGGTGAGCCGTACCGGCGCGTATTGCGCTACTGGTAGACTGTGGTACAATCCATACTCTGTCATCCGCCAGGGACCCGTTGTCACAAATAACCGCCCCAGTTTGGAGGCCTGAATGAACCTGCGCCTAGCAACAACGATAGGCAAACGGCGCTCGATGTCGCTACTGATCGTAGCCCTCGCCGTATTCTTGACGTGGGCGATTCATACCATCGGATCTGGAGTCTGGGCGCAGGAGAGTACGACGCAGGCGAGCAATGAGGGACCCAGCGTGGCGGGCCGACTGGTGGATCCACTGGGCGAGCCGGTCCACGACGCCGAGGTCTCGGCTTGGGAGGAGGGTGGCAGCGAAGCGGTGGCCCACGTCACTAGCCAAACGGATGGCAGTTTCCTCGTGGATCTGCCACTGGCTCCCTTCGATGTGATCACCATACAGATACACCGGCCCCACTTCCAACCGGTAGCGTTGATCCTAGACGCCCCTCAGATGGAGCAGTTGAATGCCGGAGCGGCCATCCGGCTGGACGACATAGAACTGGAACGCCTTATTACCCCCGGCTTCTGGGTGGCCACGCTCTCTTTTGCCCTGGTATTGGGACTCATCGCCCTGGAAAGGCTGCACAAGACGACAGCCGCACTGCTGGGCGCGGCGCTGGTGTTGGGCGTAAGCTTTGTGGGTGGCGCGATCAACCCCGAGCTCTTCATCTTTGACTTTGAGCAGGCCTTGGCCTACGTGGACTTTGATGTCATCTTTCTGGTGATGGGCATGATGATCGTAATCGCCGTCATCGAAGAGACGGGCATCTTCCAATGGCTTGCCTACCAGGCCTACCGGCTTTCGCGCGGCCGGCTGTGGCTTCTGGTGATCATTCTGATGGTCATCACTGCGGTAGCATCGGCCTTGCTGGACAATGTGACGACCATGTTGCTGATGGCGCCGATCACCATCCAGATCGCGCTTACCCTGGGCCTCAGCCCCTTGTCCTTGCTCATTCCCGAAGTATTGGCCTCGAACGTGGGCGGCATCAGTACCCTGATCGGGACCCCGACCAATATCCTGATTGGCTCCTATGCGGGCTTGGGCTTCAACGACTTTTTGATCAACCTGACACCGGGGGTGATTGTCGCCATGCTGGTTTTGATCTTGTACGTGAATTTCCGGTACCGGAAGGCCTATGCCAGTTCTGGCGGTCGACTCTCCTCGGCCATGCGGGAACGGCTGCGGGAGAGCGGGCGCATCACCGAGCCGGTGAAGCTGCGCAAAGCAGGTATCATCTTTGGCGTGATGCTGGTTCTATTCATCACTGGTGATAGCTTTCACCTGGTGCCAGCTGTGACGGCCATCATGGGCGCGGTTGCCATGCTGCTGTGGGTGGCCCCGGACATCGAGGAGATGATGCAAGTTGTAGACTGGACGACCTTGGTATTTTTTATCGCCCTGTTCATGGGCGTCGGCGCCCTGGAAGAAGTGGGCTTGATCAGCATGATTGCAACGAGCATCGGTGACCTGGTGGGCGGCAGCCTGACCGCCGCCATCCTGATCCTGGTTTGGTCGGCGGCTCTGTTGTCGGGTCTGATCGACAACATTCCATTCGCCGCCGCCATGTTGCCCGTGGTCGGTTACCTGACCCGCACTGTACCGGGGGCCGAGAGCGGCGTGTTGTGGTACGCCCTGTCCGTTGGTGCGGCGATGGGGGGCAACAGCACACTTATCGGTTCCTCCCCAAATCTGGTCACAGCCGGCATCTCGGAGCGAGCCGGTTATCGAATCACCTACATGGAATTTCTCAAGGTCGGCCTGCCGGCGACCATCCTAACCGTGATCGTGGGCACGGTATGGCTGTTCATTCGCTTCTAGTCAGTCTGGGTTCGAGAATCCGCATTGGAGGGAGCTATGCAAAGGATACTGTGTGCCACCCGGGGTGGTGAGGCAAGCCGCAGAACGCAGGATGCGGTGATCGCCATGGCCAAGCAGGAAGGGGCCTCCATTCTCTTTCTCTTTGTCGTCGACGTCGAGTTCCTCCGGCTGACTGCGAGGGGAGTGCGTCCCGATGTGGTACTGGCAGAGATGGAGCACATGGGCGAGTTCTTGCTGGCCATGGCCTGCGAGCGCGCCGCAGCGCAAGGTGTGGAAGCAGAGTCCTGTCTGCGCCACGGTCCGCTCATCAACGCCCTGGAATCAGCGGCTGTTGAAGAAGACGTGGACGCAGTCGCCTTTGGCCGGCCCGCAGGCCCTGACAGTACCTTTTCGCTGGCCGATCTGGAAGGCCTCTGCCAACGGATCGAGAAAGACACCGGCGTCAAAACCTACATCGTCTGAAAATGGATCGATGCAGGCGACGCGCCTGGTATGATTCCCTGGACTGCCCACGAGGCGTGGGACCATGATTGAACAACCACCAGAAGACCGCTATCATGTGATTGCCGCAGTCGGAGAGGAAAGCCAGCTGAACCCGCTCCTACGAGTGGCGTGCGCCCTGGCAACGGCGCGGGGCGGGCAGGTTACGGTCTTGTCCGTGGTCGCCTCTGGACAGCGGCCTGCATGGTTGAAAGCACCCCCAAGCTGCAATGGCGCCCCGGTGCGTGTGGTCGTCCGGACCGGACGCCACCCGGCCACAGAGATACTGGATGCGGCGCGCGAGACCCACGCGGATCTAATCCTTCTCGGCTGGCGCGGCGATCGGGGACGCGATCGTTATCTGTTGGGCCGCACCCTCGATCCGGTGGTTCAATACACGCCGTGCGACGTAGTTGTCGTGCGCGCCGAGTCGACCAAGGGCGATCTGGGGGAAGAATCGGCGAAACTGGAACGCGTCCTCGTACCCACACACGGCGGTCCCAACGCAGCCCTGGCCATCGAATTGGCCTTGGACTTTTCGCTTACCAGCCAGGTCACAGCGCTGTACGTGGGCCGCGCCGTGCACGGGCAGGCCGCTGCTTCCTATGCCCAACAACATCTCGACGAGATTCTGGAGCCATGGGCTGACGAACCACGCGTGACAGGCAAGGTCGTCCTATCCTCATCCCCTTTGCAGGGCATCCTAAAAGAGGCAGCCAAAGAGTACGACTTGGTCATGGTTGGTGCCAGCCACGAGAGCTATCTGGACCGGGTGCTATTTGGCAACATCCCCCAGTCCGTGGCAGCGCGCAGCCCTGTGCCGGCTATCGTCGTCAAGCATTCGACACGGCGTGTGCGCATGGAAAGCTGGCTGCGCCGCCTGCTTTGGCAGCTGTTCGCTATGCTACCCACCCTGAGTCTGCACGAGCAGACCGAGGTGTACAAAGCCCTGCGTGAAGGCGCCGATCCCAAGATCGATTTTTTCGTCATGATCGGCCTCTCGGCAGCCATTTCCACGTTTGGCCTATTGCAGAACAGCGCCGCCGTCATCATCGGTGCCATGCTGGTGGCACCCTTGATGGCCGCCATCTTTGGTCTCAGTCTCAGCGTCGTACGCGGCGACGTACGCCTGTTGCGCAGAGCGACCAGCGCCCTGGTGCGGGGCATTGCCCTGTCGGTGGCCGTCAGCACGCTGCTCACTTTGATCATGCCCGATACTGCCCTGTACAGCGAGATTCTGAATCGCACACAGCCAAGCTTGCTCGACCTGGGGGTGGCCCTAGCCTCTGGCGCGGCCGGCGCGTATGCCCTCTGTCGCAAGGAAGTGTCTGCCTCCCTACCAGGTGTGGCCATCGCCGCGGCCTTGGTTCCCCCGCTGGCGGTGGTAGGCATTGGTCTGGCCCGCTGGGAGGGGAGTATCGCCGGCGGCGCTATGCTTCTCTTTCTCACCAACCTGGTGGCCATCAGCGCTGCCGGCGGACTGGTGTTCATCTGGCTGGGCTTCCGGCCCTTACCCGGTCAGCAGGAGCGCAAACGTGTCTTCCAGGGAGGTGTATACGGCACCGTGGCCCTATTGTTGGGGCTAACAGTGATCTTGGGGACTGTCACGGTCCAATCTTGGCGAGATGCAGCCTGGCACCGAAAAGTAGAACAGACCGTCGGTCGCGAAATCGCTCAAATGCAGGGTGTACAGTGGACGGGCGAGTGGCGGACGAACGAGCTGGACGATGGGACACTCCAGATGGAAGTGTGGGTGCGTGCCCAGCGGACGATCGCTCCGCAAGAGGTCGTCGAATTACAGGAGCAGCTGTCGAGCATCCTAGACCAACCCATCGCCATGGTGCTGTCCATCATCCCCTCTACGCAACTGGATCCGCAGATCCCCCCCACACCGACTCCGTCGCCGCCGCCGGGAGCAACGGCGACCTTTACCCCAAGCCCGACACCCTTCCCGACCGCCACCGCCACGCGAACTCCCTCGCCCACCCCGACCGCCACTGCTACGTCCACGCCTACCCATACGCCCACCGCCACATACACCGCTACCCCCACACACACGCCAACGGCGACTGCCACGGCCACATCCACCCCGACCCCCACACCGGCCCTGGCTGAGGTGGGGGGCACGGGAGGCCAGGGAGTATGGATGTACCGGCAACCCAGCTTAAGCGGCGGCAAGGTGGTTGCTTGGCGTGACGGTACGGTAATGACCCTTTCCGGGGAGGTCTTGGCGGCTGATGGTTATCTCTGGATCCAGGTTATCGATCCCAAAGGCCATCTGGGTTGGGTCCCAGAACGCTACCTGCTCCGCCTCATCCGCCCGCCGCAATGAACAGTACAGGCAGCCTGTCGCCTGTAGCGCACTGGCACCGAGTCGTAGTATACAGATACAGGAGTCATGCCCTATGCTGCAGCTTTGGTTGGTACTAGATAATCCTGCTCTGTTGAACGACGTCCTAGAGGCGTGGAACGACGTCGGGGTGCGGGGGATCACCATCTTTGAGAGTACGGGTGTGCACCGGGTGCGCTCCCGAGCAAGCACCCAGGATGCGCCCTTTATGTTGGGGTTCAACCGGTTGCTGCGCACCGACCAGGTAGGCCACAACACACTGTTTGCCGTGGTGCCCGATATGACCGTGGTAGAGCAACTGGTGCAGGCGACCGAGGACATCGTGGGCGACCTAAGACAACCCCACACTGGCGTGCTCTTTGCCGTACCCGTGACAGCCGCATGGGGCTTGCCCAAGCAGCACTTCGATGACGCCGGAGAGGCAGCTTAGGGCGGCCAGCCATGGTCTGGGTTACATTTATCGTCAGCAGCATCCTTTTGGTCCTGACAGCGGTCAAACTGGCTCAGTATGGAGACGTGATCGCCGTCCGGACCCGGCTGGGCGGGATGTTCATTGGCGTCCTGCTGCTGGCCGGGGCCACGTCCCTCCCCGAAATGCTCACCATGATCAACTCCTTTCGTGTGGAAGCGCCCGGACTGGCAGCCGGCAACATGTTCGGTAGCAATATGTTCAACATGTTGTTGCTAGCCGTGCTCGATCTCCTGAACCAGCAGGCACGGATTCTGCGTCGTGTCGCAATGACGCATGCCCTTACGGCGGCGCTGGGCAGCGCCATGATCGGCCTCTCCATCTTTTTTGTTCTGGCGGACATCCCGTTTCAGATCGGATGGATGGGTGTGGATAGCCTGATCTTGATCGTAGTGTATGTGGGCGGCATCCGCCTGATCCAGATGAATGGCCAAGCCTCGGCGACCACAGTCGAACCGGCGCAGGAGCCCAAGCCAGTCATGCCCCTCTGGCGGGCATTATTGGGGTTTGCAATCGCCACAGCCATTCTTGTCCTCGTGACGCCCTGGCTGGTTCGCTCCAGCAACGAGATTGCCGAGATCACCGGCCTCGGTGCCGGATTTGTCGGCACCACCTTGTTGGCAACCGTCACTTCGCTCCCGGAAACTGTGGCCGTGGTCGCTGCAGCGCGCATCGGCGCCTACGACATGGCCGTCGGCAATCTGTTTGGCAGCAACGTCTTTAACATGTTTGCCCTGGGGGTGGCCGATCTATTCTACACACCCGGCCGCTTTCTGGGCGCGATCGATCCGGCGTTTGCCTTAGTGGGCATGTTGGGCCTGCTCCTGACCAACCTGGCCCTGATCGGCAACATCGCCCGCGTGGAGCGCAGGTTGGCCTTTGTCGATGCAGATGCGCTGCTGATTATGATCGTCTACGCAGCTGGACTGGTCTTCCTGTACGTGCGGGGGATCGGCTAGCCTGGGCCGTCGCCAGTGCCGTCGGAGGATGAGCGGTATGAACCTACTCTTTCTGTATTTCAGCGGGACGGGCAACACCGACTATGTGGCCCGCTATCTGTCGCGCACACTGGAAAGACCTGCTCTGACAATCGAGCTCCGCTCCATCGAATGGCAGGCGCCCGAAGCTGTGGACGACTTTGATCTGCTGGCTCTTGGCTTTCCAGTGTATGCTTGTGAAGCGCCCGAGCTGGTACAAACCTACTTGGCGCACTTGCCTGCTGGACGGGGGCGAGGCGCATGGGTATTCTGCACCAAGGGGGCTTTTGCGGGCAGTGCTGTGCGACAGAACCTCCAGCGCTTGGCGCAAAAGGGCTATGTGCCTTTGGGCGGGGGCAGTGTGCTGATGCCGGGTACCGATGGTCTGTCGATGATCGGCAAGGACTCGTGGATGGCCCGCAAAGCCCTCGATAAGGACTATGATCACCTGGAAGATGCCGACCGGTTGGCGGAACGGATGGCTGAGGTGCTGGCGCACGTGCTGGCGGGCCAACCGGTGAACGCGTTTTCCCTCTCCTTGTCCACGCACCCTGGGAGTGCGATCGTGGATCGCCTGTGGGCGGCACTGTATACCGCCAGTGAGAACTGGGCTCGTTCGCGGTTGCACGCGGACGAGGGGTGTGAGGGCTGCGGGCTTTGTACGCGCATCTGCCCCGTGGACAACATTGCGCTGTGCAATGGCCGTGCCGAATTTGGCGATGGCTGCGCACTATGCCTGCGCTGCCTGCATGCTTGTCCCCAAGAGGCGATCCAGATCGGCGGGCTCACCAAGGACAAGTTCCGTTGGCGAGGACCCAAGGGAGCATTCAGACCCTTGCGGATGCGTTCCGATGGGCGCCCAGCTACCTGAGTGAGCGGGAAGGGACGTACCTAGTCGCAGCGCTGGTCCTCACAACAAGTCTTCCGATTTATGCCCCTGTTGGAATGCGACCCCCTGCACAAAGCCCCGCGCGCGCTCGGCCTTGGGGTAACGACTGAGGTACACCCAGAACGCCTGGCTATGATTGGGATACTTGCGGTGCGTCAGTTCGTGCGCGACGACATACTCCACCACCCAGGCGGGCCAGCCCCTGATGCAATCGCTTATGCGGATATCACCATCCGTTGGGCCGCCGGTGGTACAGCTGCCCACACGTTTCTTCATGTTGCTAACCCAGCGGATTGAATGCCATTGGAGCTCGCCGTCAAAATAGCGCCGATTGATCTTTTGGGCCAACGCCTCCAGATCAGCGTCGGCGCGGGCCAGAACTTGGGCCCGGCGACGTTGGACCTCCTCCACGATCTCGGCCACGTGACGATCAAGCTGTGCCTTGGGCACATGGCGCGGTGCGCGGATGCGAACATGGTCGCCGTGCCACTCCCAATGGATGCGCGTCCTCAGGCGACCGTCGCGCACGACTTCTACACGTATGGGTTCGGCAGATGGATCAGACATCACTCTCTCCCGTAAGTGGATGCATTGCGCTAGGTCTGAGATCGAGCGCTATGGGCTCGCCGGGGAGTGGAATCTGCTGTTCCGCCGGCACCAGAAGGAAGGATAGGGTCAGACCGGCCGGATGCTCGATCACGAGTCGATAGTGGGTACCGCGGAACGAGCGCTCACCAACGGTGCCGGTAAAGTGAAACGCGTCACCGCCCGAGTCCTCAGTGCTCAATTGAGCCGCCTCAGGACGGATGAGTACGGTGACCGGCTGACCGGCGGACAGACCCTGACCGGATGGGAGCGGGAGGGTTCCCAGCGGTGTTTCTACACGTGGTGGGTCGAGGGCGACTATGCGACCCGGAATCAGATTGGTCAGCCCCAAGAAGCGGGCCACCCATAGTGAGTTGGGGCTGCAATAGACTTGTTGGGGCGTTCCCTGTTGGACAATGCGTCCTTGCTTCATGATGAACACCCGGTCGGCCACCGCAAAGGCCTCCTGCTGGTCGTGCGTCACATAGATAGCTGTCAGGCCAATGGCCCTGAGAATTGACTGCAGTTCGTTCATCAGACCTTCGCGCCGGGCACGATCCAGGGAACCCAGCGGCTCGTCGAGCATGAGCAGGCGAGGACCGGGCGCCAGGCTACGGGCCAGCGCGACACGCTGCTGCTCTCCCCCCGACAACTCATAGACACGGCGATCCTCATACCCTGCCAGCCCGACCATCTCCAGCATCTCGGTTACGCGAGACTTGATCTGCTGGGCAGGTAGAGCTTGCATGCGCAGCCCAAACGCCACGTTGGCTGCGACATCCTTATGGGGGAACAGGGCAAAATCCTGAAACATCAAACCGAAGCCGCGTTGGTGGACCGCTACCCCAGTCAGCGACCGGTCGTCAAAGGTCACATGGCCATTGTCCGGCTCTTCCAAGCCGGCGATGATGCGCAGCAGCGTGGTCTTGCCACAGCCACTGGGACCCAGCAGACAGATGATCTCACCTTCCGCGACGTCAAAGGACACATCATGCACGACCGGCTCGCCAGCAAACGCCTTGGAGATTCCACGGACTGAGAGTAGGGCCATCAGAACTCGCCAATCTCTCCGACACGGAAGCGTTCGATGAGAACAAAGCTGATCACGCAAACCAGCATCAAAAGCGTGCTCATGGCCAATCCTTGGCCCTGATTCAGGGCGCCCTGGGCACCGAGCAGCCGATAGATCACCACCGGCATGGTTGGAAAATTGGGGCGTGCAATGAGCAGTGTTGCGCCAAACTCACCCACACTGACCGTAAAGGCAAAAACGGCGCCGACCAGTAGGGCCCGGGCGACAATAGGCAGATCGATCTCGCGGATGATGCGCAATGGCGAAGCGCCCATCACGCCCGCTGCCTGGCGCCAATGCGGGTTCATGCCACGTAGCGAAGGCAACATACTTCGCACGACAAAGGGGAAAGCAACCAGGGTGTGGGCCAAGGGCAGCAGCAATGGCGAGGCACGCAGATTCAGCGGCGGCTGGTCGAGGGCAACAATGTACCCAAAGCCCAGGGTGACGGCCGACGTACCCAGCGGCAACATGAACAAGGGATCAAGAAGCGATTTGACCAAGCTGGGGTTGCCGCTCAACAGATAGGCGCTGATCAGACCCAAGGCCACGGCGAGAGTCACAGTCGCTCCAGCTACCAACAAAGAGTTGCGGATGGCCTCGGCGGGGGGTACATAAAAGAAGGATTGCGAAGGATTGGCGAACAAGGCCTCATAGTAGCGGAGCGTGGCCCCCCCCTCCAAGGTAAAGGAGCGCAGGATCAAGGCTAGAAGCGGGGTCAGCAACAGGATCATCAGACCTCCGAGACTGCCCCACACCATCAGCCGCTCCCACCATAGGGTCGGACTTCGTTGGGTGGCTTCCGTAGGCCGTAGGTCCAGCGGCACCACAGCGCGCGCCTGAATCCAGGTATACGCAGCCATAATGAAAAACGTAAACACCATTTGTACGATGGATAGCGCCGCGGCCAGGGGCAGATTGAAAAGCGGAACCGCTTGGAAGTAGATCTCTACCTCGATGGTGGCCAGTTGCGGCCCACCCAACACCAAGATGACGCCAAAACTAGTGAAGCAGAACAAAAAGACCAGCAACGAGGCAGCAACGATGGCAGGCAGCAAGATGGGTAGCGTGATCTCCACGAAGGTACGCCAGCGGCCGGCACCCAGCACCCGAGCCGCTTCTTCGATGCGGGGATCTAGGTTGGCCCAAAACCCCCCCAGGATGCGTACAACGACGGCGGCATTGTAGAACACATGGGCCATCAAAACCAGGCCCAGCGTCTGCTGCACTTGGATGGGGGGTGAGTCCAGCCCCAAGAGCGCCATGAGCCAACGGTTCAGGTGGCCATGGGGTCCCACCAGAGCCGTGAAAGCCGCAGCCACGACCATGGTGGGCAGGACGAACGGGACAGTAGTTAGGGCTCGCAACAGCGACTTGCCCGGAAATCTGTAGCGGGCAAAGACATAGGCCGCCGGCATACCCACCAGCAAGGTCAGGAAGGTCGACAGGAGGGCCTGGCCCGTGGTGAAGGCCAGTAAGCGGGCATAATAGGGATCGATGAATAGCGTACGGAACGGCGAGAGATCCAGGTTGCCAGCGGGAGCCAGGCTCAAGGCCAGTATCTCTACGAGGGGGTAGAAGAAAAAGAGACCCAAAAACACCAATGGCAGCAGAAATATCAGGCCACTAGCCCGTTGCTGCCGCGTCGCACGTGGGGGCCTGCTGGGTGCCATGCCAGCTCATCCAAAGAAAAATGCACAATGCTCAACGTTCGATTGAGCATTGTGCATTTCGTTCTACCTATCGTCTAATCGCCGGCGAGGCTGGAGCCTGAGGGCAGCAGGGCATTTTCCGCGCGCCCGCGAGCAAGCCCTCCTCTGGCTCGACGGTATCCCGTGCCTGCGGGGATCAGCTTGCCAATGATGACATTCTCTTTCAGGCCATACAGACCATCTACCTTGCCTTCAATGGCAGCGCCGGCCAAGACGTTGATGGTGTGCTGGAAGGAAGCGGCCGACAGGAAGCTCTCGGTGTTCAAGGCTGCTTTGGTGATGCCCAGCAGCACCGGTCGAGCGGTCGCACGATGTCCCCCGGCCCTCGCGATCTCCTCGTTGATGTCCTGGAAAGTCAGGCGACTCTCCAACTCGCCAGGCAACAACTCTGTATCGCCAGGCTGGACGACCTGCACCTTATTGGTCATCTGTCCGATAATGACCTCGATGTGCTTGTCGTTGATGTTCACACCCTGGCTACGGTACACTTGCTGGATCTCCTTGAGGAGATAGAGCTGTGCCGATTCGCGTCCCAAGATGCGGAGCAACCGGTTGGGATTGATCGATCCCTCCGTAAGCTGATCGCCAGCCTGCACCAGGGATCCTGGCTCCACTCGCAGCCGAGCTGTCGTTGCGATCTCGTACTCTCGCTCGTCGCGCGTTTCGCGCCGGATATAGACATTGGACTGCGGGCGGAGAGCGACTATGCCACTGGCTTCAGCGGTCATCTGCCGCGCGCCATACTGGGCGATCGGATCGCCTTCCTTGACGCGATCTCCATCTTCGACAACCGGCCGGTAGTTGGCGGGAATCACATGCTCCACCGCATAGTTCGAATCTGAAGGCGTGACTAGCACCGCGGGCTCTTCGATAAAGACGCGCCCGGGGTTGGTTGCCTCGATCGTCTTATCGCCGTACTGCGCGATGGCATCGCCCTCGGTCACCGATTGCTCATCCTCGACCAGAATGCGATAGTTCCGCGGGACGGCATACTCGTCCGTCAGAACCTCCGAGTGGACAACTTTCAGGACCCTGATGCCGTCCTGCTCATGTAGTTCGAGCCGCCCGTCGATGTCCGAGATGACAGCCTCACCCTTGGGGATGCGAGCTTCAAAGAGCTCCTGCACACGGGGCAGACCATGGGTGATATCAGAGGCGCCAGCCACACCACCCGTATGGAAGGTGCGGAGCGTGAGCTGCGTGCCCGGCTCGCCGATCGACTGGGCGGCGATGATACCTACCGACTCGCCGACCTGGATCTTGCCGCCACGCGCCAAGTCCCCGCCATAGCAGGTCGCGCACATACCATGCCGCAGCGCGCAGGTCAGTGGCGATCGGACGTAGACCTCTTCAATACCCGCGTCCTGGACAGCTTGCGCTTGCTGCGCGTTGATCATCTCGCCCGCTGGGATGATGATCTCGCCCGTATTGGGGTCGACCACAGGGCCGAGTGTGTACCGCCCCGTGAGGCGCTCGGCCATCGT
>JASFOV010000022.1:0-17376 GCA_050116355.1 Anaerolineae bacterium | reverse complement strand
CAGCTTGCCCAACAGCGTGTAGAGAGGGTATCCCGTAGGATGAGCGATGGCCAAGCGGTGAGCCACGAGAGGAAATTCCAAGCTGTCGTCGAACAGGGTGACAACCGACGGGGCCAGTGTTTGGAGGTAGAGGGCCAGGCTGGCAACAAACATCACCCCTGCCAGGACGATATCACCCTGGCGGTTCCACACGTTGCGCACGATAGCCATGTAGCGTTCGATCGTCACAGGTCCCTCGCGCGGTTATGATACCATAAACGCAACAAAACACCAATCTCCAAGCCGCAGCGATTGCAGCATCGAGTGGAAGGTCACAGTGCATACGAAAAGGTCTCGACCCCAATCATGGGGTCGAGACCCGCTTCGATCTCGGCAGACTTGCTTCTTCTAGGGAATCGTCGCAACCGCCGTCATATTCCACCGCAGGCGCGGATCTTGTTCGTCGGGACGGATGACAACTGTGTAGGTGATATCTCCCCGCTTCTCCTCACCTAATGGCTTGATCCGCTGGACGGTACCAGTCAACTCCAGATCCTCAATGGCGTCAAAGTGCAACATCAGCCGGTCCCCTTCCTGAACCTTCACCACATCCAGCTCAGTGAGGTCATCCGTCTCGATCTGCCAAGCAGTGAGATCGGCCAATTGCACAACCGGCATGCCGGCCACCACCTGCTCGCCCTCCTTGACATACAGGGTCGCCACCGTTCCAGCAAAGGGCGCGCGCAATTGGGTATCATCCAAGCTGGCCTGGGCTTGCTCGAGTCCGGCCCTTGCCTGATCCACCGCCGCCTGGGCCGCAGCGACCTCCTCGGTGCGTGAACCGGACACCAACAGCTCCAATTGGGCCTCAGCCTGTCGGACCATAGCCTCAGCCTCGGCAATCTCGTTCTCAGTGACTGGTTCGCGAAGCCGATCCAGATTGGCCTGAGCCTGTTTCACCTGGGCTCGGGCATTTGCCACCAAGTCGGCGTCAGGCTCGGCGTACAATGCGTCATAGCGGGCCTTGGCTGCCTCATAGGCATTGGTGGCTTGCTCGAGCTGCAAGCTTTGAGGCAGCATCGCAATCTCTTTGCTGGCAGCAACCAGATCATAGGCGGTCTGTGCCTGGCGCAGAGCCGCTTCAGCGTTGTCCAGATCGGCCTTGACCGCGATGCGCGTATGCTCGTCGGGGCCATCATAGAGTCGCTGTAGGGTCGCCCGGGCCGCAGCCAGACTCGCCTCGGCCGCGGCAATCTCCTCAGGCCGGGCACCTTCCACCAGCCGGGCCAACCGGGCCTGGGTGGCGTCAAGGCTTGCCTGGGCGGCATCGATCTCCTGAGAACGGGCACCGGCCTGCAGCGCATCCAGCCCCGCCTGGGCGCTGGCCAAGGCGGCTTCCGCCTCGGCAACGGCGGCCCGCTGGTGGGCATTGGTAAGCTGCACGATCGCCTGCCCTGCTTCAACCATCGCCCCTTCCTGAACCAAGATCTCAGCCACGATCCCACTGGCGGACATACTCAAGGTGGCGTATTGGGCCGGTACGACCACCCCTTCGGCCACCACAGCATAATCCACCTGTGCCTGGGCCAGTGGCTCCGATGGAGTTTGGTCATGTTCGGAACTCAGAGCATGGGCCGCCGAACTGCTATCCCTCAGGTTCGGCCAGACACTGAACACGACTGCCAAAGCTACGCTCAAGACAACAACGGCACTCACCGCAATTAGTACGAACTTTTTCACACTGCTCTCCTTTTTCCAAACCAAGCTCTAGGCTTGGGCCTATTCTTCAGCATCAAGTAGATCTGGGACGCGCTGCTTGGCTACCGGGTTGAGCACTTGGCCGCTTGCCGGCGGACGCACAACCTCGTTCACAATCTCACCGTCGGCCAAGGTCAGGGTACGAGGTACCCGCTCTGCCAGCTCACTATCGTGGGTCACCATCAAGATCGTCTTGCCACCGGCCACCAGCGACTCGAACAATTGGTAGATTGCGTCGGCTGTCTTGGAGTCCAGGTTGCCAGTCGGCTCGTCGGCGACGAGAATCGGTGGATCATTGGCCAAAGCGCGAGCGATGGCCGCCCGTTGTTGGTGGCCACCCGCCACCGCAGAGGGGAACTTGTCAGCGTCAGCTGCAATCCCGACTTGATCCAGCAGATGGTGCGCGCGCTCGTAGCGCTCATCCGGGTCGTAGACCTGGCACAGATCCATCGGCAACATGACATTCTCGATGACTGTCAGCGTGGGCAACAGCTGAAAGAACTGAAAGACGATGCCCATATTTCGACCGCGCCATACAGCCATCTGTCCCTCGTCAAGCTGGCCAATGCGCGTACGGGCGACAATGGCTTCCCCCTCTGTCGGATGATCGATGCCCGTAAACATGTTGATGAGGGTTGACTTGCCACTGCCCGACTTGCCAACTACGGACACAAACTCGCCCGGCATGACCTGAAGATCAATGCCCTTGAGCGCCAAGAAGGGGCCCGCATCGGTCTCGTAGACTTTGGTGATCCCCTGCAAGTCGATCATGGCCCCAGATTGGTCCAGCGACCGTCCGTCCACACCATGGATGCTGTATCCGTTGGATGCCCTCTTGGCGCCCGACGGAGGAAGGCCACGCAGCCAGCTACGCATAGCGAACCCCCAGTGACGCCTGATATCGATCACCTACAATCTGGCCGTCCGCGATGCGCACGACCCGGTTCACCCGAGAGGCCAGTTCCCCATCGTGGGTTACCATCAGGATCGTTTTGCCACCATCCACCAGCTTCTCGAAAACGCCGAATACGGCGTTGGCCGTCTTGGAATCCAAGTTGCCGGTCGGCTCGTCGGCCGCCAAAAGGATCGGATCGTTGGCCAGTGCCCGGGCAATGGCGACCCGCTGCCGTTGGCCACCGGATACCGCCGAGGGCAGCTTGTCGGCTTGCTCAGGGATGCCCACTTGATCCAACAGATACAATGCTCGCTCGCGCCGCTCCCCTGAGGTACGGAAGCGGCCAGAAAAATCCATGGGCAGCATTACGTTCTGAGCACAGGTGAGCATGGGCAGGAGTTGGAAGAATTGAAAGATCACCCCCACGCTTTGACCACGCCACGCTGCAATCTGGTCTTCATTCATTTCGTGGACAGTATGGGAACCGACGCGCACCTGGCCCGAGGTCGGCCGGTCGATGCCGGTCACCATGTTGATCAGCGTCGACTTGCCCGCGCCCGATTTCCCTACCACAGCCACGAACTCGCCAGATTGGACCGATAGATCCAGACCCTTGAGCGCATAGAACGCACCAGCCGGCGTTTGATAGGCCTTGTCGACTTGGCGGAGCTCGATCAAAGGGTCTCCAGCTCCGCCGCTGGACCCACCGGCCATTTGTTGGACTCTTTTGTCCCGGCCATTCCCATTCCGGCCCGGCTCTGTCATCGAAACTTGCTGGAAAATGTGCATACCTAACCGCTACACCCTTTACTCGTAAGCCAATACTTCGCGGATCGTCAAGCGCACCGCGTTACGGGCCGGTCCCAGGCTAGCCACAACGGCTACCACGAGCAGCACAAAGAACCAGGCGATAGCTGCGATCGTCGAGTACTGGTAGCTCAAGGGGACCTTGATCAGCGCCAAGCCCAACTGTTCGCTCATGAAGCGGCTGATGGGAAATGATAACAGCGTGCCCATCACCCAACTCAGAACTCCGATTGCCATCCCTTCCAGTAGCACAATGCGGCGCACGGATCCATTGGAAGCGCCCACTGCGCGGAGAACACCGATCTCACGCACGCGCTCCATTACATTGATACTCATCGTAGTCGTCAAACCCAAACCGCCGACGGCCGCCAACAAGAGGGCCATCAGGACGAGAAAGGCAACCACAATGGTAAACAGAATCTGGTTCTCCTGCTGCAAGACACTGGTCGTCTTGGTGCCAGCTAGATCTAGGCCGCTGTCCTCAAAGTGCTGGAAGAGCGTTTGCTCCATCTCGGTCTGAAAGGCCGCATCATGCCGGGTAGTGCGGACCTGTAGATGGGTGATCTGGCCAGGCGTGCGCGTCGCATAGGCCCAATCGTCGTGGGCCATATAAATCATAGGTCCACGCGATTCGGTGGGTGCGATACCCGCCACGTACCACACCGACTCCCGGCCGTCGATATCCAATACGATCTCGGCTCCAATCTGCAGATCAGGTTCCTTGTCCACCACATCCGAGTTGATCACAATTGCATTGCGAAGCTCTGCCGGTAACCACTGACCGTCTGTGACCTGAGGATCCATAAACGAGGTATCGGTGGGTACCGCATAGACACGGAAATTCTCACTCTCGGTCCCGTCAGAGCGCAACCGGGTCGCTCGTCCAAGGGACCAGCCCTCTACCTCTGCTACACCCGTTACCTGGCGAGCAATCTGTTCTACACGCGCCAACCGGTACGGTCGCTCCAAGGTGAGCGAAACGTCGTACTGGTGGTAGCGCATAAAGCTGTCCAAGGTGGCATTGACCGACGCCCACAAGCTCAACACCGAAATGAAGAGCGCCGTACCCACGACCAAGACGACCAGCGTCTGTACCAGCCGGCCTCTGTGGCGCAGGGTGTTGCGGATGGCGAGGAGGATAGGACGGCGCAACGCCACGATCCGCTGCAGACGACCCAGAATTCGTTCGACCCAGCTCTGGCCAAAGCCCCCTGACTCCATGCCGACGTCGTTGAGGGCTTTTTGGGTCGTAATCCCAGTCCCCTTGATCACCGGCGCCAACCCGGCAAACAGGGGTAGCAGCAAACCAACCGCAGCCTGTGCCGCCACCAACAGCATGGGCACGGCCAAACTATCGGACATAACATTCAGAATACCGGCCACAAGCGTCTTCATCAGCAACTGCGCGGTCAGAATGGCCAGGGGAATACCGATAACGATGGCGATAGCGCCATAGACCAAGACGGTAACCATGTATAGACTCATGATCTGCCACCGACGAGCGCCGATCAGCTTCATGACGCCAATTTGGGGGATCTGCTGGGTGATCAGGGCCGAGATGGCGTTGATAACCAAGAACCCAGACAGCAGCAGGATCAGGATACCAAAGATGCTGAGAATGAGGACGATGGTGTCAATGAATGGATCAGCGATGCTCTCGGTGATGACTTGCCGGCTGAGAACCAGGCGTCCACTGCGCTCGAGTTGATCCTCGACGCGGTCAGCGACCGCATTGATATGCGCTTCGTCGCCGGGCCGCTCAACCACCCGAAAACGCAACTCTGTGTACTGTTCACCGACGCCTAGCGCACCCATCGTCTCCGGCGTTACATAGCCAGCTGCGGCGCCGGTGATGGTTGGATTCAACTTCTGAGCATCGTGGGCAGTACCCGCCACAGTCAACGCCTTCTCCGCCCCGCTATCCATCTCTATCAGAAGCGTGTCCCCGATCGCTACCCCCAGATAATCGAGCGCCAGATGTTCGAGGACAACCTCGCGCTTGGCGGGCGACCTGGCTCCTTCCAGCGGTGTGATAGCGTCGACCTGCATATTCTCGAAATCGGGAATGGAAGTAAGGACGAGATCTCGCTCCTGAGTCCCACTCGCGTCCAACACGCGGGCCCGGACCACGTTGCGCCCCTCGGCAACGGCGACGCCGGGTATCTCGACCATCCGCTGGGCGAGATCATCGTCAAACGGATATGTGTGCAAGATGGCAGATGCGAGCCGGGCACCCTCCTGATCGCTGCTGTACTCGCGCACGACCATCTCCCGGACATTGAGCACAACCCCAACTGCATATACACCGACAGCGATCGCCAGTGCGACGATCAGCGTCCGCGCCCGATTCCTCCACAGGTCGATCAGGACTTTTTGCCACCGCGTTCGAAGCATCATTCCAACCCAAACACCATAAAAATGCGGCCTGGACAGACACCAAGACTGGCGTCCGTCCCTTGCCCGCTAGCAAGAACTATAGCCGATTCTCCGTCACATGCACAAGTGACAGGAGTCATGAAAAGTGTCATATGACATAGTACATTTCTCCTAAAAGCTGCCTCTCCGAACCTGTCGGCAACCAAAGTGATAGAAGCTCCCACCTATGTAGGTGCCAGCCCGCTACTGTACGGTGGCGGGCCAGCCTTCTCCTTGTCGCCAGAGGAAGGCAGCCAATACGAGCAGACCCTCTCACCTGTCCGGTATGAATTGCAGGCGGCGCTGGCAGACACTATGCGGCTGTGGTATAATTGGACCTATGAAACGAGCAAGCCTAGAACCAGGCTATATGCAAGCATTTCGCCTCTTTGTCGCCACGCGGATGGTATTCTGGGTGATCATTGGCCCCATCCTGGTCGTCATCACAGCAGCCCAAGGGCCAGGGCTCACCATGGACGAAATTGAAGCCATGACTATCATCGAGCGGCTAACCCTGCCCAACCTCACCCCTATCCTGGTCTTGGAGAGCTTTCTTCTCATCCTCCTGTTGCTGCCCCAAGTCGCCCAGCGTTTGGGAGAATGGTTCTTACCCCTAACGCTGCTGGTTGCCCTGGTGCCACTGCTCATCGGCTACTACTGGTGGCCCTCGGAGAATCCCCTACAGAACCCTTTTGTCATCTTTTTCTTTGTAATGCTGGTACTCATCGCCTGGCAATATCGATTCCGCTATGTTATCGCCTACGTGCTAGGCCTAACCGCATACCAAACTTGGATCGCGGCTCGCTGGGCAGGGTTGCCCCTAAGTGTGAACTTGGGCTGGCTGGTGTTACAGGCGGCCATGATGTTGATCGTGGGCTATATCATCGTGCAACTCGTCTCGATCCAGCGAGAACAACGATCGGCCCTGGCCCAAGCCTACGAGCAGCAAGCAGCCGCGAACCGGCAACTGCAACAATACGCCGCCACACTCGAAGAGCTGACCATCAGCCGCGAGCGCAACCGCCTTGCCCGCGAACTCCACGATACACTGGCTCATTCTCTGAGCGCCGTGGCGGTGCAACTAGAAGCTGTGCGATCGCTGTGGCCTATCGACCCATCACGATCCAGGACAATCCTGGATGAAGCGGACGAGACCGTCCGCCGGGGGTTGATGGAGGCGCGGCGTGCCCTCCAGGATTTGCGGGCCTCTCCCTTACAAGATCTCGGCCTGATCTTGGCCCTGGAAGACCTAGCCAAAGCCGCTGCAGAACGCTCCGGGGCCAGCCTGGAATTGAGTTTGCCGAGACAGATAGACGCTTCTCTATCGTCAGCTGTAGAACAAGGCGTATACCGTATCGCCCAAGAAGCACTGGAGAACGTCGTCCGTCACGCGGGGGCCAGCATGATCACTGTCCGTCTCGACCAAAGCGATCACAAGCTGACGCTGATTGTGGAGGATGATGGTCAGGGATTCATTCCAGACAGCCAGTCCTCACCACCCACCGATAGCCCGGACCGATTGGGCATCCAAGGCATGCAAGAGCGAGCCAGCTTGATTGGTGGCCAATTGGAGATCACCACCCAGGAGGGACAAGGTACCACCCTCCAGTTGACGGTTCTTGTGTAGTCTCGTTCGACTACTGGCCAAAGGCCAGTGGCGGGAAGGAACAACTCTGGTGGTGCGCGTTCTCATTGTCGATGATCAAACCGTTGTCCGCGAAGGTCTGGCCGCGATTCTGAGCACCGAACCTGAAATACAGGTCGTGGGATTGGCCGCTGATGGCCAAGACGCGTTGGACGTAATAGCCCAAACCCAGCCCCATGTGGTCTTGATGGACCTCAAAATGCCGGTGATGAATGGTGTACAGGCCACCCAGCGCATCCACCGGGATTACCCCAATATCCGGGTTCTGGTACTGACCACCTACGTGGCGGACGAGTGGGTGTTCGATGCCATCCGGGCCGGCGCTGCCGGCTATCTCATGAAGGACACACGACGCGCCGAGCTCATTGCGGCCATCAAGGGCACAGCCGAAGGCAAATCCTACTTGGACCCGACCGTGGCCGGTCGCGTAATGCAACAGGCAGTCGCCCGCCCACAGTCTGAAGCACCGGGTGAGCCACAGACAGAAGCTTTGACCGATCGAGAGTTACAGATCCTGCACCTATTGGCCAAGGGGTACAGTAATCCTGAGATTGCCAAAGAGATACACCTGGCCCGCGGCACTGTGCGCAATTATGTCAGCGCGATCCTGCAGAAGCTAGGGGTTGCCGACCGGACCCAGGCAGCCATAGAAGCGCTGCGACTTGGGCTGGTAGATAATCAAGAATCCTAAGCACCTTGTTCCCAACTCCTTGGGATACCAGTCAGCCGCTGGTCAGGATTGCGTCATGCGCTATCGCCCGAGGTATCATATACTTGGAGCTGAATTGGCTCTTTGATCTGAACGTGGTATAATGGGCGTGGTATAGTGTTGGTGACCCGAAACCATCTGACGGAGGAGGTCCTATGCCCGAGTTCGGTGTTGATACTCTCAACTGCGTGTATCTAACCCTGTTCTTCATCGGCCTGGGATACGCCCTCTTTGTCGTCATCACCGGCGGCTTGTCCGACATCGACATGCCGGATGTGGACATCGATATTCCACAGGTTGACCTGCCCGGTGACGTCGACATTCCCGGCGCAGAGATCCAGATCGGATCGGACGTTCCCACCGGTGGCATAGATGCACCGGACGTTGCCGTATCGCCTCTCAGTCCCATCACCGTCGCGACCTTTATTACCACGTTCGGTGGGATAGGTGTGCTTTCCACTAGCGTCTTCACCTTGGATCCACGGTTGGGCCTTCTGCTGGCAGTAGCTAGCGCCTTGGGCACAGCCGGTATCATGTATCTAGTCGTTAGCCAATTCCTGGTCCGTTCACAGGCTTCCAGTGAGATGCATCGCAGCGAATTGCTGGGGATGCAGGCGGAAGTCACGGTACCTATCGGTGAAACCTCACCGGGGCAGATAACCTATGTGACCAAATCGGGACGGATGAGCTCGATGGCGCGTTCTGTCGATGGTAATGCTATCCCGCGCGGGCAGTTTGTCACCATCGTGCGCATCATCGGTCCGCAAGCATTGGTCAAGCTGTTGGCCCCTGATGACGACGAGTCCCAATGAGAGCAGATACGGGAGTCAATAGACCCCAGAAAGGAGCGTGATCCGTATGCCGTGGGAAGCAGTTCTGGTAGCAATTGGAATCCTGTTTGTCATGTTTGTGGGGTTTGGCTTTTACGCCAGCCGCTACAAAAAGGTCGGGCCGAACCAGGTCTTGGTTGTCTCGGGCCGACGGCGGGATATGGTCAACCCCGTTACCGGTCAAAAGGAACGCGTGGGCTTCCGCGTGGTGAAGGGTGGCGGCACCTTTATCATCCCTGTCTTGGAGCGCGTCGACGTCCTCTCGATGGAGATTTTGACCATCGAGGTTGGCGTCCACAGCGTGTACACAGTCGAAGGTGTGCCGGTCCACGTCGACGGCGTGGCCCAGATCAAGATCCGGGGTGAGGATGCCTCTATCTACACCGCCGCTGAGCAGTTCCTATCCAAGGGGCCGGATGGGATCAGTAACGTCGCCCACGAGACGCTGGCCGGCCACCTGCGCGCCATCCTGGGCATGCTAACGGTCGAAGAGATCTACAAAGACCGAGACGCCTTTGCCCAGAAGGTGCTGGAGGTCTCCGGCAGTGACATGGCCAACATGGGACTGGAGATCGTATCGTTTGTCATCAAGGATATCCGTGATGACAAAGAGTATCTGGAGTCTCTGGGCCGGACCCGCACCGCCGAAGTCAAGCGCGATGCGGTTAAGGGCGAAGCCGAAGCCCAGCGTGACGCGACCATCGCCCAGGCCAACGCCGCTCGCGATGCCACCATCCAGTCGGCTGAGGCCCGTCAAGAGGGAGAGACAGCCAAGTACAAAGCCGAGACCAAGATCGCCCAGGCACAGAAGGACTACCGCGTGCAAAAGGCCGAGTACGATGCCGAGTCCAACCGCAGCGAGGTCCAGGCCGAACTAGCCCGCACCCTCCAGGAAAAGATCACCAACCAGGAGATCACGGCCCAGGACGTGCAGATCGAAGTTGTGGCCAAACAGAAGCAGATCGAGGTCCAGGAACAAGAGGTCCAACGCAAGGCGCGTGAGCTGGAAGCCACCGTCGAAAAGCCAGCCGAAGCGGAGCGGTACCGCATAGAGACCCTGGCCAACGCCAAAAAGTACCAGACCGAGACCGAAGCCGCAGGCGAGGCCGAGGCCACACGCCTGCACGGTGAAGGCCAGGCTGCAGGTGACAAGGCCGAGGGCCTGGCCAAGGCCGAGGTGACCAAAGCCCAAGGCTACGCCGAGGCGGAAGCCATGGAGAAAAAGGCCGCTGCTTGGCAAAAGTACAACCAGGCAGCCATCATCGAGAAACTCATCGAGGCACTTCCCGAGGTGGCAGGAGCCGTCGCCCAACCGCTGTCCAAGACCGACCGCATCGTCGTCATCAACAGTGGCGGGGATGGAGCGGGCGCGTCCAAAATCACAGCCGATGTGTCCAACATCGTGGCCCAAGTACCCGCCACACTCGAAGCGCTCACCGGCATCAATCTGGTCGATGCGCTCAAGTCACTGCCTGGATTTGGCGAGGAGACCACACCGGAGGAACCTGATTAGTCGCTGAACGCCCTACCCGAGAGAGTCTGTAGAACAGCCGTGTGGGGATCTTTCCTCACACGGCTGTTTCGTTGCTGACGCCCTGTTGCCAAGCCGACCAAGTTCGTGATACGAAGCCCCCCTCCGTGGACACCAAACGGTGAGTCTGACGCGAGAATGCTGCGCCTGTGACGGGCCGGGCCTCATGGCAATTGACAAAAAGGGCACAAACGGCTATAATGAGGACCGCTGTGCAATGTATGTCCAGAACCACCCAACCGGGCTCGACGGAGCCCCTGCGATGGGGGCTGTTCCCATTGTGCAGGGGTCCAAAACGAAGCATTCTGCTTGGCTGGACATGCGCAACATCGCTCAAAGGAGAGTGGTAACATGAGTGACGAGATCCAGGTGCCCGACGATCTGAAGGGCAACGTCTTCATCACCAAGCTGAGCCAGGTCTATGGCTGGGGGCGCAAGTACTCGCTATGGCCTTTGTTCTTCGGCGTCGCCTGTTGCGCGATCGAGTTTATGGCGGCCTCGGCCTCACGGTTTGACACGGGTCGCTGGGGCATGGATCTGGCCCGTGCTTCACCCCGCCAGGCAGATCTGCTCGTTGTTTCCGGTACAGTCACCAAGAAGATGGTCCCCAAGATCGTAACCCTCTACAACCAGATGGCCGAGCCCAAGTATGTCATCTCGATGGGCGCCTGCGCCACCGGGGGCGGACCGTTCAAAGAGGGGTACAATGTGGTCTCGGGCGTTGACCAGTTCTTACCTGTTGACATTTATGTCCCTGGCTGCCCACCTACACCCGAAGCCCTCATCACTGGCTATATGGCGGTGCACGACAAGATCCAGAACGAAAAGATCAACGAGGTGCGCTGGTATCGCAAGGACCCGATTCCGGAGATTCCAGTTCCCCTGTTGGGTGGACCGGACCTGATCGATCCGCGCCGGATTCCGGAGATTAGCGCAGCGGCAAAAGAGACGGGCGTCGAGGCAACTGTGGCCGAAGCGACCGGGGAGCCATTGGCTGGTGCGGAGCCTGCACCCGAAGCCTGACCATACGACTCAAGGGAGAGAAGCATGGCAGTTGATCTAGAAGCCATTCAGGCCCAATTGAATGAAGCATTGCCCGGGGCGGTGGCCGCCCGCGATGGAGATTGGCTGGTCTTGGAGGCTGACCAACTCCTGAGCGTGGCAACTCATCTGCGCGACGAGATGGGGTTCGATTATCTGACCCATCTGTCCGCCTCCGATTATCCTGACCGCCTTGAGGTAGTCTATAATCTGTATTCCACGCAGCCCGACCAGCAAGGACCAGGCATCCCGATGAAGGTTCGCCTGCCCGACAAGGACAACCCACGGGTGTCCAGTGTGACCAGTGTCTGGCCCAGCGCGAACTTCCAAGAGCGGGAAGTGTGGGACATGTTTGGGGTCCGCTTCGAGGGGCACCCGAACATGAAACGGATTCTGCTCTGGGAAGGATTCGAAGGACACCCGTTGCGCAAGGACTGGCACGAACCGTACTACGAGCAAGACAACAAACCATTCCCGAGTCGCTGGCCCAACCCCGAGTCGCCCCAGCCTCGTTCGGCTGAGCAGCGGGTCCGCTGGCGAGCCAACGTCCAATACCCCGCCGGATTCGATCCCGATCCAGAAAAGTGGCAGCCGATCCCTGAGATCGATGTACTGCCCGGGGACAAGATCGACGTCAACGGCTTGGAAACGGATCGCATCCTGCTCAATATCGGGCCCCAGCATCCTAGCACACACGGCGTATTCCGGATGTTGGTCGGCCTGCAGGGAGAGACAGTAACCAGTGTCTACCCGGTTGTGGGTCACCTGCACCGCAACCATGAAAAGATCGGCGAACGGAATCTGTGGACGGGTATGATGCCTTATACCGACCGCCTGGACTATATCTCGCCGATGTACAACAATTTTGGCTATGTAGTCGCAGTAGAAAGGATGATGGACCAGGAAGTAGCAGAACGCGCCGAGTACCTGCGAATTATCACCGGGGAACTACAACGTGCGATCAACCACATACTAGCCATTGGCTTCTTGTTCAATGAGCTTGGCGCGATGATGACCCCCATGCTCTACGGCTTTACCGAGCGAGAGCATGTCTTGGACCTTTGGGAAGAAGCAGCGGGGTCACGCCTGATGGTCAATTACTATCGATTTGGCGGTGTGTCTCGCGACGTGAGCGATGACTGGTTGAAGCGATGCCGCAAGGTGACAGAACGACTCCAGCGCAAGGTTGATGAGTTCGAGTTTCTGCTGACGCAGAATGAGGTGTTTATCTCCCGCGCTCGAGGGGTGTCTGCCATGCCCTGGCAAGAGATGGTCCGCTATGGGGTCACAGGACCGATGCTCCGCTCGGCAGGGCTGCCGTACGACATCCGCAAAGTGGAACCATATTCGATCTACGAATCATTCGACTTTGACATCCCCACCTACGAGACCGGGGACTTGTACGATCGCTATCGCCAGCGCATCGCCGAGACTCGGGAAAGTCTCAAGATTGTCCACCAGGCCCTGGACCGGATTCCCGACGGTTCGATCCAGGCTGGGAAGAAAGCCTGGAATCCCAAAGTCCCTGAAGGTGAGCTTTATAGCCGGGTGGAACATCCCAAGGGTGAGTTAGGCTTCTACCTGGTCAGTGATGGGGGCACCAATCCCTACCGCTATCATGTACGCTCCCCCTGTTTCGTAAACTTGGGAGCCATGGAAGCCATGTCGGTGGGCCACCTGTTGGCTGACGCGATCGTCATCTTGGGCAGCATCGACACCACGATGGGGGAGGTGGACCGCTAATGTTTGGACTAGGACTGATCAAAGGCCTGAGCGTCACCATGCGGCACTTTATCGAGTCGTTTGCCTACGACCGCAACCCAATCAAATTCTTTTCGCTCAAGGGCCGCTACGACGATGAGTGGCTGGAGAAGCGACAGGCCATCGACGGCAAGGGCATCTTTACCGTCCAGTATCCGGAGCAGAAGCGCGAGATCTCGGAGAATTTTCGCTTCATTCCCATGCTGGTGTACGAAGAATCCAAAGATGAGCCACGTTGTACTGCCTGTGGCATTTGCGCACGTGTATGCCCACCGCAGTGCATTTGGATCCAACGGGGGACCGACGACCGGGGACGGCCCCAGGCCAAACCTGCCGGCTTCTGGATCGATGCTACCATTTGCATGTCCTGCGGCTACTGCGCCGAATTCTGCCCATTCGACGCCATCAAGATGAACCAAAACCACGAGTTGGCCTACGCCAATCGCGATGAGGAGATGTTCTACAATTTGGACCGGCTGCTGCAGCCAGTCACCTACTATGCCAAGTTGCATCCCTCCGACTATGAGCGGGAAGAGGCAGCCCGCAAGGCCAAAGAGGAGGCCAAGCGTAAGGCAGCCGAGGCCAGGAAGAAGGCCGCAGCTAAGAAAGCCGCTGCCGCCGAAAAGGCAGCGGCGGAAGCGGGCGAACCGGATGATCTGAAACGGATTGAGGGTATTGGCCCGAAAATCGCCGGTGTGCTGCAGGAGGCCGGTATCAAAACCTTCGAGCAACTGGCTGCCACGGAGGTCGACCGCATCGAGCAGATCTTGGAAGAAGCTGATCCCAATCTGCTCAAGCTCGCAGACCCATCCACTTGGCCACGCCAGGCCAAGTTGGCTGCCGCAGGCAAGTGGGACGCCCTAGAAAAGTGGCAGGAGCGGCTGCGTGGAGGACGAGACGCCTGAACGGACGAAATCCTTGCCACAAGCTCATACAGGCGGGGAGCCAACGCTGACTTCAAGCCGCATCGATCTACACACTCATACAATCGCTTCCGACGGTGAGCTCACCCCACAGGAATTGGTTGCCCAGGCAGCAAGCCTGGGCATCCAAGTGCTTGGCATTACCGATCACGATACAACCGAAGGTCTGCCGGCAGCTCTGGAAGAGGCCAGGCAGTGGGACATTGCCATCGTTCCTGGAGTGGAGATCAGCACGATCAGCGACCGCGAAGAGATCCATTTGTTGGGCTACTTTGTGGCGCTGGACAACCCAGAACTGCAGACTTTGTTGGCCCGGACGCGCAAAGCTCGCCGCGAACGCGCCCAGAAGATGCTGGTTCGCTTGGCCAATCTAGGTCTGCCGGTCGAATGGGGCCGCCTCGTGGAAATATCGGGGGGAACCGGATCGATTGGTCGGCCCCATGTGGCGGCGACCTTGTTGGAAGCCGGGCACGTCGACAGTTACGACGAAGCCTTCAATCTCTGGATCGGGCGGGATTGCCCGGCCTATGTCGAACGGTACAAGCTGTCTCCAGAGGAGGCTATCCGGCTGATACGATCCAGTGGTGGATTGCCGGTGCTGGCCCATCCCTATGCCTTCAGCCGCACAGGACAACAGCGGGCAGGACTGGATCTCTCACGTTGGTTGCCCCGGCTGCGGCGAGCCGGTCTGGAGGGGATTGAGATCTACTATCCTCGCTATCCCCGGCGAGCGAGCCGGCACCTGCTGACACAGGCCATCCGTCACGGTCTGGTGATCACTGGCGGCAGCGACTTTCACGGAGGACTGTTGAGCAATAGCCTGGGGGCTGTCCATGTCCCCTGGGCAGTATGGCAGGGTCTACAGCAAAGACATCGTCTGTTGCGCTCCAAGTCCGGTTTGGATGAACAGCACACTGCATCTGCTACAGACCAGGCCCTAGATCAAGTAAGAATATGAGTTTTAACCCAAGAACTGAGTTGTTGTTCCCGCCTCGCCTGATCCCCGATCTGAAAGATCTGCGAGGCGAAAAGTGGCGGGAGTTGGTCGAGCACGTAGCGTCGCTGCCTGAGACCCATTCGGATACCGTAGCCTTCTGCTTAATGATGATCAGGCTGAATAGCTGTCTGGGTTGTGTCTCAGGTAGTTATCGCTTCATGCGGGGCTGCGAACTGTGTTCCCAGCAAACCATTGCGCGCTTTCAAGGCACAGATGAAGAATTGATCGAGCATTTTGAACGCGCTAAAGAGGATCTGACCAACTATCAAGAGGGGCAGGCCGAGTTGGTAGCTGATTCCCCCGATCCTGAGACATCGGAATGAGCAAGCAGACAACCCGGATCGGGATTATCGGCGGCGGGTACGCAGGGCTGACGGCTGCTTACGAACTGCAGAAACGGGGCTATGCGGTTACCGTACTAGAGAAATATGGGCAGTGGGGCGGTCAGGCCGCAACCCTTCCCCTCCTGGGAACCCACATCGAGCACTTCTACCATCACCTGTTCGGCAGTGACACCTACATCCTAGGCCTGATGGACGAACTCGGCATCGGTGATCAATTGCGCTGGATCGAGTCCAAGGTAGGTTGGTACTACGACGGACAGATCTACGATCTGGTCACTCCATTTGACCTGATCCGCTTCAAGCCGGTGAACCTGATCAACCGAATCAAGCTGGGTCTGATGTACCTGTATCTGCCGCAGGTGAACGATTGGAAGCGCTTTGAAGACATCACCGCCCGCGACTGGATCCTGCGATACATGGGCCAACAGATCTATGACCGGTTTTGGGGGCCGCTGCTCCGTGGCAAATTCGGCGAACTGTCCGACCAGGTAAGCATGACCTGGCTGTGGGGCAAAATCAAGGTGCGGGGCAGCTCCCGTCAGGGCGCTTCGGCCAAAGAAAAGCTAGCGTATCCGCTGGGTAGCTTTGAGATCATCACTCGCGCCCTGGTTGAACACCTAGAAGCGGGTGGCGCCGATATGCGCGTCAACCACCAGGTTACCAGCCTGTTGACCGATCCTGATGATCCGTACCGCGTAACCGGCGTTGTGACCAAAAAGGGAACGATCCCCTTCGACGTTGTGATCGCGACGGTTCCGGGCTACAATCTACTGGAGATAGCCCCCCCCACCCTCGATCAAGCCTACGCCGACAAGCTGCGCTCGGTACGCTACCAGGCAGCCATCGTCTTGCTCCTGGTCAGCAAACAGAGCCTCAGCCACATCTACTGGATGAACATCGCCGACCGGTCTATGCCCTTTGTAGGTGTCATAGAACACACCAACTATGTGCCGCCCAGTGAGTACCAGGGCCGGCATCTCATCTATGTCTCAAACTATTTGGAACGGGATGATCCCATCTTCCGGATGAAGGCCAGCCAGCTTTTCGAGCTCTACCTGCCACACTTGAAGCGGATCAACCCCGCGTTTGGCGCTGACTGGATCGAAAAGAAGCTGGTTCTGCGGGCCGAGGCGGGGCAGCCAGTGATCACCCGCAACTACTCGGAGCGTATCCCGGATCATCGCACACCGCTCAAGGGCTTGTACCTGGCCAATACCTTGCAGATCTATCCAGAAGACCGCGGCACCAACTACAGTGTTTGGCTGGGGCAGACCATCAGCCAAATGGTGAATGAGGACCTCAAGAAGCAAGACTAAAACACAGCACGGTGCGTGATGCATTCGCCTTGGGCAGGGCAGCGGACCCGCCCGGATGTTTTACATCCCGGCAGTCGGCTGCCTTGACATAGAGGGCGAACTCGCCCGATTATTCAGGCGACAGGCACGCAGCTGTAAGCACCGGGATTGAGTCACCGATCATGGAAGGCTCCGAAAACCGACAATCACCAACCAAGCTTACCCGTTGGGTGCCAGCTGTGCTGGTTGCCGGACTGACCCTGTTTCATGCCATCAACAACTGGATCTGGCTGGACAAGAACGTAATGACTCGGGGCTGGGATCGGATTGGCTCCTTGGTCAATAGCCTCTACTACCACCAAACACTCTCCGAGCCAAGCCTGCCAGCCTTGTTCAACGCTACAATCCAGGACGCCTTCCGTCCCCCCCTCTTTGGTCTTTCGATG
>JASFOV010000021.1:0-17995 GCA_050116355.1 Anaerolineae bacterium | reverse complement strand
GTGTATCATTCCGGCCCCCTTGCTCGCTTTTGAGGACTACAGTGGGGAGCAGGTCGTCCAGGGCATCATGGAGGCCTATGCTTTTGCCGCCCTGGACCCCTACCGTGCAGCCACTCACAACAAAGGCATAATGAACGGGATCGATGCCGTCGCCCTGGCCTGTGGTCAGGACTGGCGAGCCATCGAGGCTGGCGTCCATACCTACGCGGCGCGGGATGGACAGTACAGCTCCCTATCCACATGGACAAAGGACAAAGAGGGCAACCTAGTGGGCACCTTGGAGCTGCCCTTGGCGGTGGGCACCATCGGTGGAGCGACCCGTGTCCACCCCGAAGCCCGGGTTGCCCTCAAGATCTTGGGCGTAGAGAGCGGGCGTGAGCTAGCCGAGGTTATGGTCGCCGTAGGCCTGGCCCAGAACTTGGGCGCCCTGCGCGCCTTGTCCACGGAGGGCATCCAGCGGGGCCATATGGCCCTGCATGCGCGACAGGTCGCCATCGCCGCCGGTGCGACCGGCGATCAAGTACAGGTTGTCACCGCCCGGCTGGTGGCGGAGAGGCAGATTCGCCTCGATCGAGCCCAAGAGATCCTGGCCGAAATGGACGAATAACCGACAATGTACAAGGGCCAGCTCAATCGCTGGCCCTTGTTGCAAGACACTGGCGCCCTCAGCCGGCGTGCCCTCACACCTCTCGCACAAGGATAACAAATGGTTGGCCATCTGAACTGCGGAGAAAAGACCCCCTCTCTCGAAAGCCAGCCTTTTGCCACACTCGACGTGCGCGCCTGTTGAAGCGGGCAACCGTCACGCGCCACATCGTCGCCGGATGCGACTGGCGGGCGAACGCCATGCAGGCCTCGACAAAGCGCAGCCCTTGTCCCTGACCAGTCAATCCGGGCTCCACCCCTAATCCGATGTCCAAAGCCGCGGCATCATAGTTCCCACCGGGAACACGGGCATCTGCCCCAAAACAACAATAAGCCACCAGTTTTCCCAATGGCTCGGTGATCGCATAGTAGTCATTTGTCGGATCAACAAGGAACGCGATGGTCTCCTCAGCGTCCTCCCCGCCTAGGTCATAGCAACTGTACGGTGCCGGATAGCGCCAGGTCACAATGGCGCGCGCACTACTTCTGTCCATGGGCTGGAATACGAGATCCATCGCCTATGTCAGCCTACTGCTGTAGGGTCCGTGGTCCTTGCCACGCACAGGGAATAGGCAGCTGCCTACCCCTGGGGATGGTGGGGGTGGTCATTGTTGCCTCCACAGTCGGCGCCAGATCGCGATCGTCTACGAGCGGACGCCCTGATTGTAGACCTTGACGAGACACTCTTGGGCTGGAAGAAGCCCGTCGTTGCGGCACACCTCACAACTCGTCACATCGTGGTCCCAGCAGCAACGCTCTATGCGCGCGAGGTAGGGAGCGATGTCCTGGCCCTTTCTCCGAGCTTCCTCCATCTCCTCATACAAGCACTCTTCCATAAAGCACTTCCTCTCCAAAACTCATAACGGCCAAACAGCAAGGAGCCGCCATGCGCTGTCTTCACCTGCTTTCGCTCACACAGCGCCGCCATTATACCAAGGTTGCCTCCATTGGTCAACAACCGATCACGCGTCCCAAGACTGGGATACGACAAACTCGCCCGATAACCACTCGATGCTTACGTGCGTTTGCAGCAATCCTTTAGCTGCGAGTCGTCCAATGTTCAATTGATTCCTCTACTAGTACTACAACCGCACTTCACCTTCTAGGACACTCTTGGGGCCTGGAGAGTGCGCGCCACTGCCTGTATCTGACTGGAGTATCCCGTCAAAACGGATAGAGGTAGGCTCGCTGCATTCTTCAGCGTGACAAACGCGGTTGTAGTGCTAGCCGTCAATAGGCTCAAGGCCTAGGTGAGGCCAGGCGAATCAAGTCGATCTGACGAGCGTCCGCATCGTACACGACATACGCCGCCCAGCTCCCATCCTCCGGCAGACCAACGCTTCCCACACCGACAGCGTAGCGCGATCCAGAGACAATCTTGAACCGGGCGGCGTGTACCTGCTTCAGCCGGCTCGATGGCAGCCACCGCCAAACAGCCTGGTGATGAGTGTGGCCATGGAACAGGATCGCTTTGTCCACCACTTCCAATTCGGCGAACGCTTGCCACAGAGCATCCGTACCAGCATCCAGGTAGGGAAACAGCGTGCGCCATGAGGAACCAGTGCGCTCTAGCCAAGCACCAAACTCAGTCACCGTGTGCAATCCCTCCGGCCACCAAGGCGCAGCGTGAACCGCGATCAAGTCTTCACCCTGCCACAAAGGGGGCCAGCCCCGCACCCATGCCCGGTGTCCTGCTGGCAAACGTCGCCAGCCAGACACCTCATAGTTGCCAAAGACAGCTTCTGCGCCTGCATCGCGGAGCATAGTGAGACAGGCCGGGCCGCCAATATCCCCCAAACTGAGGATTTGGTCCACTTGCCGGGCCTGGGCATCAGCCAGCACTGCCTGCAGCTTCTGGCTGCGGTTGTGTACATCAGAGACAATGGCATAGCGCATAGGCGGATCCAGAACCTAGGCCTAGGATGGCCGGGGTGTGGAAAGCAACAGCCAACCGTTGGTAGAAAAGGTGCTTCTCTCAGTCATCTCTCAGAGCGTAGCCTACCCCGCGGACAGTCTGTAAAATGCGCGGCTCACCGCCAGCTTCCAATTTCTGCCGTAGGTAGCGGACATAGACATCGATGATGTTCGACTCGCCCTCAAAGTCGTACCCCCAAACACGTTCATAGATCAGGTCCCGGGTGAGTACCTGGCGAGGATGTCGCATGAAGCATTCCAGCAGGGCAAACTCTTTGGCTGTCAGGCGCAACCGTCGCCGGCCGCGCCAAACCTCCCGCGAGTCCGTGTCCATTACCAGGTCAGAATGACGCAGAACTGGCCCCGTGTCCGGGACCCGCCGCCGCCGAAGCAGGGCGCGGATGCGTGCCAGGAGTTCAACAAAATCGAATGGCTTGGTCAGATAGTCATCTGCCCCGGCATCGAGCCCGGTCACCTTGTCGGCGACTTCCCCTCTGGCAGTCAGCATCAGGATCGGCACATCACGTCCTTCGGCGCGCAACCGCCTGCAGATCTCAAAACCATCAAGGCCAGGCAATACCACGTCCAAGATCACCAGATCCGGCAGATTGCTCCTTATCCATAGCAATCCACTCTCCCCATTTCCAGTGACTGTGACGCTGTATCCTTCCAGGGTCAACCCCTCATGAATGAACTCGGCAATTCGCGGATCGTCTTCCACGACCAGAATCTGGCCCGTCATAATTCCCTCCACGCATAGACTGCCGGCCGACCGCCCCTGATCATTATAGCAGCAAACAGTACAAAAGGACAAAGTCGCGTCCAAGCAGGATGGATGACTGGCACTTGCTGCGGAGTGACAGTACTTGCAGCTTTTGACAAAGGAATTCGATTGTGATAATATGAACACTCGATGAGAGACAATCAGCCGAGGTTCCGCCGATTGGTCCTCCAATAGTGTGCTATCAACTGTGGCAAGGAGATCAGTTGGATGCCTAGTGATTATCTACCGATTCTGATCTTTATGATCGTGGCGGTGGCCTTGTCAGCCATCGCTGTTCTTGTTCCGGCGATCTTTGGCCCCAAACGTCCCAACCCGGCCAAGTTAGCTCCCTACGAGTCGGGCAAGATGCCGATTGGGCCGGCCCGGCGCCGTTTCTCCATCCAATACTACCTGTATGCCGTCCTCTTCATCCTGTTTGACATAGAGGTCGTCTTTCTGTATCCCTGGGCGACAGTCTTCCGCGACCTTTCACCCAGGTGGTTGGGCTTACTAGAGGCGGCGGTGTTCGTCCTCATCCTCGTTCTCGGCCTCGTCTACGTATGGAAGAAAGGGGGACTGGAATGGGAATAGAAACCGTCCTGCCTGAGGGCATGGTCATCACCACAACGCTTGAAAAGCTGGTGGACTGGGGACGGGGGCGTTCGCCTTTCCCTTTCCTGTTCGGACTCGCCTGCTGCGCCATCGAGATGATGGCTGCTGGCGGTCCGCGTCACGACGTAGCTCGCTTCGGTGCCGAGGTATTCCGGGGCAGCCCGCGACAGTCGGATGTCATGATCGTCTCCGGCCGCGTTTCACAAAAGATGGCACCCGTAGTCAAGCGCCTGTACCAACAGATGCCCGACCCCAAATGGGTCATTGCCATGGGTGCCTGCGCCTCCTGCGGCGGACCGTTTGAGAATTATGCCATAATCCAAGGCGTGGACAAGCTGATCCCCGTGGATGTCTACATTCCTGGCTGCCCACCCCGACCAGAGGCGTTGTTGTACGGCATCACCCAGCTGTATGAAAAGATTCAGGATGAGAAGTTCAGTGACTATGAATAACCACAGGGACAGGCGTCTATGCCCCGTCCATACCAGCGTCCAAATTTCACCCTATCTTCGGTAGTACCCCGGGACAGAAAATGATCGAAGGCGATGTGAGCATACAGAAACTAAGAGAGCAGTTCCCAGACTCCATACTGGATGTCGGGAGGTTTCGCGGCGAGACATCAGTCATCGTCCGGGCAGCAGACATTGTGCCCCTATGCCAGTTCCTCCGTGACGATCCCGATCTAGCCTACGACCTGTGTTTGTTTGTAAGCGCAATCGATCAGCTGCATCTAGGACACGCTGGTCGTTTTGTCGCTGTCTACCAGCTGTACTCCCTGAAATACAACCGCAGGCTGAGACTGAAGACTCCGCTCTCCGGAGATCCGCCCAGCGTGGATAGTGTGACACCGGTCTGGCCTGCCGCCGACTGGCACGAGCGGGAGACCTATGACCTATTTGGCATCCGCTTCAAGAACCACCCAGAGCTGCGCCGGATCCTGCTGCCTCACGATTGGGCCGGTCACCCGTTACGCAAGGACTACCCAGTGGGCGGTGAGCCGGTACAGTTCACTGTCAATCCCGAGGAACCAGCGCTGCAACATCTTGGCGAGCAGATTCTAGACGCACCCACGCACGAGTCGGACATCCCACCCTGGTTCAGCGGGCGCGACGATACCATGATCATCAACATGGGCCCTCAACACCCAGCCACTCACGGCGTGCTCCGCGTCGTAGTGGAATTGGATGGTGAACGGATCGTCAACGCAGCGCCTGACATTGGTCATCTGCACTCCGGCTTTGAGAAGATCGCCGAACACCGCACGTACCAGCAGTTTGCGGCCTACCCCAGCCGTATGGACTATGTATCTGGCATGTCCAATGATCTCTCGTACATCCTCGCTGTCGAAAAACTGGTCGAAGCCCAAGTTCCGCCCCGGGCTAACCTACTGCGGGTCATTCTGCTAGAACTGCAGCGCTTGGCTGCCCATTTGATCTGGATCGGGACGCAAACTCTCGACCTCTCAGGCACCATCCACGCTTTGCTCCAATATGCCTTCCGCGAGCGGGAGATGGTACTCAATCTCTTGGAAATGGTTTGCGGAGCGCGCATCACACCCAGCTACTTCACCACAGGTGGGCTGCGCTGGGACGTGCCGCCCGCGTTCCCTGGCAAAGCAAGGGAATTCGTGGACATATTCGAGAAGCGGCTGCCCGAGTATGAGACGATGCTGAGCAACCATCCAATCTATCGCTCGCGATTGGAGGGCATCGCCGTCATAGATACTGAAGAGGCGATAGGACTGGGTTGCACCGGACCGGTACTGAGGGGCTGCGGCATAGGCTATGACGTCCGCAAGGCCATGCCCTACTGCGGCTATGAGGACTTTGAGTTCGAAGTACCTACACAAGCCGCTGGCGATGCCTATGCCCGTTACCAAGTCCGTGTTGCAGAGATGCGCCAGAGCTTGCGCATCATTCGCCAAGGCTTGGACAAACTGGAGAAGCTGGGGCCTGGCCCTGTACGCGATCCGAATCGCAAGATCTCACTGCCGCCTCGCGAGGAGCTGGACACCAGCATGGAGGCCGTCATTCATCACTTCAAGCTGGTCACCGAAGGGCTCCTACCACCAACCGGTGAGGTCTACTCCAGCGTGGAAAACCCCAAGGGCGAACTAGGCTTCTACTTGGTCTCAGATGGCGAACCAAAGCCCTATCGCTGCAAAATACGGGGGCCCTCTTTCTCCAACATTTCAGCCATACGGGTCATGGCGCCCGGTAGTATGTTCTCCGACATGGTATCCATGATCGGCAGCATTGATATCACCCTGGGCGAGGTAGACAGGTAGGCAACTGGACACGGAGTGACCATCCGTTGCTCCGCTGGAGGACGTTGTGCTTTCGGAAGAGTCAATCACAGACATCAAAAAGATTCAAGATGAGTACCCAGATTCCCAGTCTGCCCTGTTGCCGGCCTTGTACCGTGCCCAACGGGACTATGGGGGCTGGTTGCCACCAGCGGCCTTTGACGAGGTTGCGGCAGTAATGGACCTCTCGCCTACTTTGGTGGCTGCCGCCGCTTCTTTCTACACGATGTTCAACCGCGAGCCGGTCGGCAAGCACCTCATCCAGGTCTGCACCAACATCTCCTGCTCGCTCCTGGGTTCTCAACATGTGATGGACTACCTTGGCAACAAGCTAGGCATCAAACCTGGGGAGACTACGGCGGATGGGGCTTTCACCTTGGTGGAGGTCGAGTGCCTGGGTTCCTGTGGCACGGCACCGATGATGCAGGTAGATGACCAATATTATGAGAACCTGACCGAAGACAGAATCGATCAAATCCTGGCCGATCTCAACACAGCAACGAGCGAGTGATACTGAAGGAGAAACCGGATGAGTCAAGAGTTGAGAATGGACGAGGCGCTTGACATCGCCATGGAGGCAGAGCTCCAAGCCCAGGCTTTCTATGCACAAGCCGCCGCCCAAGTTCAAGACCCGAACGGACGTGATCTCTTGGGACGGTTGGCAGCCTTTGAGAACTACCACTACCAGAAACTGGCCGAATTGGCGCAGGCGCTCAAAGAAGATGGCGCTTTCATAGAATATGAGGCTCGCACCGTCGAGCAGTTTTCGCCTCTGGTCGGTAGAGGAGAAGCGGGGGGGACCCATTTGCAGGAACTGCAGGATGTGGTCAGTATCCTGAGCAAGGCCATCGAGAACGAAAAGGTAGCCAGAGCACAGTACCAGGCGTTGGCCGAAACAACAGCCGATGACCTTGGTCAAGCCATGTTCCGTGATTTGGCCAATGAGGAGACGATCCACCAGCGCATCCTAGAAGATGAATTCTTCAGTCTCAGCAATCAAGGGGTTTGGGGCTGGTCGGGGATGTATGGTGAATAGCCATCTCTGATAGCAGGAGCAAGTATGCAGACTAGGGTGCTTTTGCATAACGTGGGAGTGCCCAACTCCCACCAACTGGAAACGTATACCGAACGCGGCGGCTATCAGGCGTTGGGTACCACGCTCAAGGAGTACCAACCCGCCCAAGTTGTCGAGATCGTGCTGAATTCTGGGCTACGTGGGCGTGGCGGGGCCGGGTTCCCTGCGGGCCGGAAGTGGATGTTCCTGCCCAAGGAGACATATCCTCGCTACCTGGTGTGCAACGCCGACGAGGGTGAACCGGGTACATTCAAAGACCGCGTCCTGATGGAGAATGATCCCCATGGCGTCATCGAGGGCATCATCATCTCCAGTTTCGCCTGCGAGGTGGAGCACGCCTTTATTTATGTCCGTGGCGAATACGATCTATGCTACCAACGACTCCGGAAGGCGGTCAATGAAGCATATGCCAGCGGCTACTTGGGAACGGACATCTTGGGTAGCGGCTACAGCTTGGATTTGAGCATCCTGCGTGGGGCGGGTGCTTACATCTGCGGTGAGGAAACCTCGCTCCTCTCATCGTTGGAGGGCAAGAGGGGACACCCCAAGCTCAAACCTCCCTTTCCGGCAGCCGAGGGCCTCTACCGGAAGCCCACCGTGATCAACAACGTCGAGACGCTCTTCAACGTGCCTTTTATTGTCACCAACGGAGCTGACTGGTATCGTCAGTGGGGCACAGAGCTCAGCCCCGGCATCAAGCTATTTTGCGTGTCGGGCCATGTTGAGCGGCCGGGAACCTACGAACTGCCTCTGGCCACGCCCATGCAGGAATTGATCTACGATATATGCGGCGGTCCCAAGGACGGCATTCCACTAAAAACGATCATTCCCGGTGGCTCCTCGACACCGATGATGCCCGCCGATGTGGCGCTGGCAACCAACCTGGACTACGAAGCGATCTTTGAAGCCGGGTCGATGCTTGGCTCAGGAGGCGTGATCGCCATAAACGAAAAGACCTGTATTGTGCAGGTAGCCGAACGTCTGGCGGCTTTTTACCGCCACGAGTCATGCGGCAAGTGCATCCCTTGCCGCGAGGGAACCGACTGGATGCACAAGATACTGCAACGCATCGAGCGCGGTCAGGGTCGGATGGAGGACTTGGATCTGCTCCTGGATATCTGCGACAATATCACTGGCAAGAGCTTCTGCCCCTTGGGCGATGCTGCCGTGGGACCCGTCCAGAGCAGCGTCGAACGCTTTCGCTCCGAGTACGAATACCACATCTATGAGAAGCGATGCATGGTGGCTGGCTAGCATAGGCAACAATCACGAGGAATCCTGTTCATGACGGACCAGATGGTTTGTTTGACAATTGACGGTCAAGAGATACGGTGTAGCGCGAGGTCTACCATCTACGAGGCGGCCACCGAAGCCGGCATTCACATCCCTACCTTCTGCCACCACGAAAAGCTAGAACCGGTAGGCGCATGCCGCATGTGCCTCGTCGAGATCGAAGGAGCGCGAGGGCTGCAGACATCTTGCACGACGCCCGTGCGGGAGGGCTTGGTCGTCAAAGTGCACACTTCGCCTGCGGCCGTCAAAGCCCGCAAGGCAAACATCGAGTTCCTGTTGACCAATCACCCCCTTGACTGCCCCGTGTGCGACAAGGGCGGAGAGTGCCCGTTGCAGAACCAGGCCATGCTGGACGGACCCGGCCAGAGCCGGTATATCGAGGAGAAACGGCACAAGGCCAAGCGATTACCCCTAGGCGACCTGATCGTAATCGACCAGGAGCGCTGCGTTCTCTGTTGGCGATGCATCCGTTTCTTGGACGAATGGGCCGGCAACCACCAGCTTGACCTGTTTGGACGGGGTGCCAGCACGCGCCTGGAAACGTTCCCCGACAGGCCACTGACCAGCAAATGGCAGGGCAATACCATCGACATCTGCCCGGTGGGCGCGCTGACCAGCCGCATTTTTCGCTTCGAAGCGCGTGTCTGGGAATTGACCGAGACTGATAGCATCTGTCCCCTCTGTTCCGTCGGCTGCAACATCGTCCTTGGCGTCAAGAATAACAAACTGCGGCGCATCACGCCACGCGAGAACCTGGAGGTGAACGACACCTGGATCTGCGACAAAGGGCGCTTCTGCCATGGCTTCGTGGACCATCCTGACCGCCTAAGGACTCCCCTGCTCCGTCGCGATGGCCAGTTGCAGGAAGCTAGTTGGGATGAAGCCTTCGATCTAGTCGCCAAGCGATTCCGGCAAGCCATTCAGGAAGAGGGTCCCCAAGCTCTCGCCGCGTTGGGCTCAACCCGTGCTACCAACGAAGCCAACTACCTCTTCCAACGCTTCATGCGCACGGTTGTGGGCAGTAACAATGTCGATCACCTGGGCCGGTTGCCGGCTGGCGTCGATCTCCTGCATTCTCTGCCGGATCTGGAGCACAAAGATGTAATCGTACTCCTGGGTTGCGATCCAAGCACGGAAACCCCTTTGGTTGAGTTGTGGCTCAAAAAGGCCATTTTGCGCCACGGGGCGCAGGTCTTGGTCGCGAACCCCCGCCAGATTGAGTTGTGCAAGTACGCCGCGACCTGGTTGGGCTACCGGCCCGGCAGCGAAGTCGGCCTGCTGAATGGTTTGGCGCGGCTGATTCTGCATACCCAACCGGAAGGTAATTCCTCCGGAACGCGGGCCACCAACCTGGACGAATTCGAGACTTGGTTACAGGCATACGGTCCGGGGCAAGTCGAGACACTGTCCGGGGTGCCTGCCAAGGCACTGCGTCGGGCGGCTGAGGTGTTAGGTCAAGCCAGGCGCGTGGTCGTCCTCTACGGCCCGGATTGGGTTGGCCACCGGGCGACCCGCGAAAAGACCGCGGCAATTGCCAATCTTGGGGTGCTACTGGGCGAAGTCGACATTGCCTATCTGCCTCAGGACAACAACACCTTCGGTGCCCTGGAGATGGGCGTTGTGCCTGACCTATTCCCGGGTCACCAACCCTTCCAAGACACCAAAGTCCGCGGTCGTCTGGCCAGCTTCTGGGGCAGCAAGGTGTCACCCGTAGCCGGCCTGGATTTCGATCAAATGATCGCTCAAGCTCAGGACGGCCGCCTCCAGGCAATGTGGATCATGGGTGCAGATCCTGCCCAAGAGTGGCAGGCAGCCAGAAAAGCCCTAGACACGATTCCCTTCCTGGTTGTCCAAGACCTATTCATGAGCGAGACAGCCCAACTGGCCGATGTGATATTGCCGGCCGCTTCCTTTGCCGAAGTCGAGGGCAGCTACTTCAACCTGACGGGGCGTTTGCAGGCCCTGCGACCAGGCAAGCGCCCTCCGGGCGAGGCAAAACCTGATTGGTGGATCATCCTTCAGCTTGCCAGGAAAATGTCCGGCCGTGGTCAACACCGGGCTTGGGAACTGGCGGGTCCGCATGACATCCTGGACGAAATATCCAAAGTCCTGCCCGGTTATCGGGGAATAACCTACGCCAAGATAGGCAAGCGAGGCTGGCAGCGTCCCAGGGAACAAGAAACCCGACGCCGGGCCTTCGTCCGCGTCGAGCCGGCACCACCACCGCACAATGCTGCTTACCCACTGACGTTGGTCACCGGCAAGCTGCTGTATGATCAGGGCACCCTGTTGCGCCACTCGGAACCAACCTCGAAGTTGGCCCCGCCAGCAACGCTGCTGGTCCACCCTAGCGATGCGCAAGAGGTTGGCATCAACGATGGGGAGGTGGTGTCTCTCGAGTCAAGCGACGGCCAAGTGGCTCTCACCGCCGTTGTCACGGATGAGATTGTGCGCGGCGTTGTATTTGCCCCGCGCAATGTAAGCGACACCTCGCTGAGCGTACTATTTGGGGACCGGTCGACCTTGCCTCATGTGCGACTCACAAAGTAGCTCCAGAGAAGGTCGGAGGGACAAGGAACAAGTATGGATTGGGTAGCTGACTTCTGGATTCCAGTCATCAAGGCAGTTGTGGTCGTGGTCGCGCTGCTGCTCGGCGGGGCGTATATGACGCTGGCCGAGCGCAAGATCTGCGCCCGCTTCCAGGTCCGCTACGGACCCAACTTGGCCGGACCATTCGGTATCTTCCAGCCACTGGCCGATGCTGTAAAAGCCATCTTCAAGGAAGAGGTTATCCCTGGTCACGTGGATAAGGTACTCTTCATCATGGGTCCGGGTATCTCCTACGCCGCAGTGTTGATCACCTTTGCCGTCATCCCCTTTGGCCCGCAGGTCGATCTCTTCGGCGAGCAAGTAGGCCTGTGGATCGGCGACATCAACGTCGGGCTGCTCTATCTCTTGGCCATCGCCGGACTGGGCAGCTATGGCATTGTGCTCGGCGGCTGGTCCTCGAACAACAAGTACTCACTCATTGGTACCCTGCGCGCCACGGCACAGATGATCAGCTATGAACTGCCCATGGGCTTGGCCTTGCTGAGTGTGGTGCTCCTCGTCGGCAGTCTCAGCGTGAACGAGATTGTGCAATACCAAGGGAATTGGCCGCTGATCGCCCTGCAGCCTATTGGTTTTCTGCTGTTCCTGATCGCAATCATTGCCGAGAGCAATCGCGCGCCATTTGACCTGCCCGAAACAGAGAACGAGCTCGTCTCGGGATTCATGACTGAGTACGGCGGGATCAAGTTCGCCCTCTACTTCATGGGCGAGTATACGGCCATGCTGGTCAACAGCACCATTGTCGCCACGATCTTCCTGGGGGGGTGGAAGTGGCCGGCCGTCATCTCGGACCTCCATCCACTCGCTGGTGTGGCCCTATTCTTGGCCAAAGTCGGTGTCGTCGTCTTTCTCTATATCTGGATCCGGGCCTCTACGCCTCGTGTTCGTTATGACAAATTCATGAAGTTCTGCTGGAAGTTCATGGTGCCACTGGCCTTGCTGAACCTAGCCGCGACAGCCGTGATCGTGGCCTTGGTCTAGGCATCCGAGGATCACCGCAAGGGAAGATCGTATGATCAAAGACTCAATCGTTGGCTTCTGGTACATCCTTCGCTCGATGGGCCTGACGCTCAAGTACTTTTTCACCAAACCGGTCACGGTCCAATACCCCAAGGAACCGGTGCAGCTGTACCCCCGTTTCCGGGGGCGTCACGAGTTGCGGTACTACGAGGAGGGGCCCCACAAGGGGTTGGAGCGCTGCATTGGCTGTGCGCTGTGCGCAGCCTACTGCCCCACGCAGTGCATCTATGTGCGAGCTGGGGAGAACATCGATGGTGTGCAGCGCTCACCGGGCGAACGGTATGCTGAGATCTATGAGATCAACCTTTTGCGCTGTATGTTCTGCGGCTACTGCGAGGAGGCTTGTCCTACCGGAGCCATTGTACTGCGCCGTGAGTTCGCCTTGGCAGACTACAGCCGCGAGAGCCTGATCTACACCCAGGACCGGTTGTTGGAACCAACCGATCCCCACGCCATCATCTTGGACGATCAAGAGTAGGAGGACGAGCCGGATATGGAGATGGTGATCTTTGGCATTCTGGCGCTTGCAGCCGTAGCCGCTGGTGTGGGCGTTATCGCCCAACGCAGTGCCGTCCGGAGTGCCCTCTTTTTGCTGGTCAACTTCTGTTCGCTCGCTGGCTTGTATATCCTGCTGAACGCCCAATTTGTGGCCATCGTGCAGGTGATCATCTATGCTGGAGCGATCGTGGTCCTGTTCTTGTTCGTGGTCATGCTGCTTGGCATGGAACGCGCGGAAGAGACACCCGACCTGCGGCGCTACCAATGGATCGCCGGCATTCTGCTGGCTGTACTGCTTCTGGCTGGCATCGTTTGGGCCCTGATCCCTGGAGAAACCGAAACGGTCGCTGCGCTGACGCGCACAGATAACGTCCGGGAAATTGGAGCCGCACTGCTCACCGACTTTGTTATCCCCTTTGAATTGGCTTCGATCGTGTTATTGGTCGCTATCATCGGGGCGGTCGTCCTGGCCAAAAAGAGATTGGAGGGATAGCGAACCCTATGGTCCCAGCTTCATTCTACCTGATCCTGAGTGCTATTCTGTTTACCCTCGGCGCTGTCGGAGTATTGATCCGCCGTAACGCGCTGGTGATGCTGATGTCAGTGGAAATGATGCTCAACGCGGTCAACCTGACGCTCATCACCTATTCCCGCTTCCTGGAGAACATCGATGGCCAGATCTTCGTCCTGATCGTCATGGCGGTTGCGGCCGCCGAGGTCGCGGTGGGATTGGCCATCGTTGTTTCCTTTGTCCGGCACAAAGACACGACCGACGTCGACGAGATGGATCTGCTAAAGTGGTAATGTCAAAGAATCCGGGTCTGCTTGCGATCTGGGGCTGTGCCTCGACTGGCCTGGCAATCCTTGGGCCAGCAGGACAACGCCGACCGCAGCGGCGACCGGCTCTCGAAACGGTAGGAGACCCTTGGATATGCTAGATTACGTCTGGTTGATCCCGCTGTTGCCCTTGATCGGAGTGCTGATCAACGCCATTTTGGGGCGTTGGCTGCCCCGGCGCATCGTGGCCATCATCGCTACGCTGGCGGTGGGCACATCGTTCCTGGTCGCCGCACTGGTCTTTGTCCAGATGTTGGGCTTGCCCGTGGAGACCGAAACCGGTGGCAATGGTCGGGAGCGGATCATCCCCCTCTTTTCCTGGATCGTGGCCGGTAGCTTTGAGATCCAAGCCAGCATCCTGCTGGATCAGCTCTCAATCTTGATGACCCTAGTCGTCACGGGCGTCAGTACCGTCATCCATATCTACTCGGCGGGCTACATGGAAGGCGAGACCTACTACAACCGCTACTTCACCTGGTTGAATCTATTTGTGTTCATGATGCTCATCCTCGTGCTGGGCGACAGCTTTCTGACCATGTATGTCGGCTGGGAGGGTGTGGGATTGTGTTCCTACCTGCTCATCGGCTACTGGTTCGAGAGAGAGGCAGCGGCCAATGCGGGCAAGAAAGCCTTCATCGTCAACCGGGTAGGTGACTTTGGCTTTGCCCTAGGGATCATGCTGATTTTTGCCACCTTTGGCAGTTTGGCCTTTAAGGATGTGTTCCCGGCAGCCAGTACCATCCTGCCGGGCACAGCCACAGCCATCGCCCTTCTGCTATTCCTGGGAGCGACAGGCAAGTCGGCCCAGATTCCACTCTACGTCTGGTTGCCCGATGCCATGGAGGGCCCAACCCCAGTCAGCGCCCTGATTCACGCCGCGACCATGGTCACCGCGGGCGTCTATATGGTCGCCCGCTGCCATAGCCTCTTCGAAGCGTCGGGCTCGGCCCTGACCTGGGTCGCCTGGATCGGCGTCCTCACCGCTTTCTTCGCAGCGACCATGGCCCTAGTGCAACAGGATCTCAAGCGGGTCCTGGCCTATTCGACCATCAGCCAACTGGGCTACATGTTCCTCGGTGTCGGGGTGGGGTCCTATGCCGCGGGTATATTCCAGTTGACCACCCACGCCTTTTTCAAAGCATTGCTTTTTTTGTGCGCCGGCAGTGTCATGCATGCCCTGGCCGGACAGCTCAACATTTTCCGGATGGGTGGCCTCCGCAAAAAGATGCCCTGGACCTTTGGCACGTTCTTGGTCGGGGTGTTGGCGCTCTCCGGCGTGCCACTCTTCTCGGGCTTTTTCAGCAAGGATGAAATCCTGCATGACGCGTTTGTCCATGGTAGTCCACTGCTGTGGGTGGTGGGTGTAGCCACCGCCGCTTTGACCGCCTTTTACTCCTTCCGCCTGCTGTTCGTCGCCTTCTATGGCAAGCCGCGGATGGATAAAAAGACGGAGAAACAGATCCACGAGTCTGCGCCGGTGATAGTCGTTCCGCTGGTCATCCTGGCCGTGTTGGCGGCCATCGGCGGGTATATCGGTCTGCCAGAAGGCTTGGGACTGCCTAACGCCATTGACGAATTCCTGCATCCTGTCTTTGCCAATGCTCAACTCGTTGCGACAGAAAGCAGCGCGCTGCTAGAATGGGGCCTGATCGGGGTTTCGATACTCATGGCCGCCATTGGCTTCTTTGCTGCCTACTGGATCTACATCCGCAACTGGGGCTTGGCCGCGCGCATGACCAAGGGTGCCCAGTGGCTCTATGATATTGTGTACAACAAATACTATGTGGATGAAGCCTATACCGAGGCCATCGTCAAGCCCTTGCGCACGCTCGGTGACATGCTCGATGAATCGGTAGAGCAACGGGGTATCGATGCCGTGGTCAATGGCGTGGGGCAGCTGACCGGCCTGGCGGGCGAGGGACTCAGGCGGTTGCAGAGCGGCTTGGTACGGAACTACGCCCTCGGAATCATGATTGGCGCGGTCGTTGTGATCGCCTACTTTGTTGTGCGAGGTCTCCTTGGACTGTAGACCATTCTCAGACGCGATTTTCCATTTGCCAAAGGAGTTGACGGGATGAACCAGTTTGGCTTCCCGCTGCTATCAATCGTCATCTTTGTGCCATTCGTTGGCGCCCTGGTGGCCCTGTTCCTGGGCAAAAACCGGACCGCGGTCAAGATCTGGGCCTTGGTAGTGACCGTAACCGACCTGATCCTGACCGCCCTGCTGTGGGGCTTCTTTGACTATGGCCGGGCTGGCCTCCAGTATGTGGACCAGATCGCCTGGATCGAATCCCTAGGCATCAGCTATCATGTAGGCGTGGATGGTATCAACCTGTGGATGTTGTTGCTGACCGCCTTCTTGAGCCCGGTTGCCGTGCTTCTGTCCTGGAAGTTCTTGGACAGCCGTCCGGAGGCCGACACGGGTGCCTACACCTTCTTCCTGCTCGCCCTCGAGACCGGCGTGTTGGGCGTATTCGCCGCCGTCGACCTGGTTCTGTTCTACATCTTTTGGGAAGCCATGCTGGTGCCGATGTATTTCCTGATCGGTCGCTGGGGCGGCGAACGGCGCATCTATGCTACCCTGAAGTTCTTCCTCTACACCATGGCCGGCAGCGCCCTGATGTTGGTCGCCATCCTCGCCCTGGCCGTGCTCAACTACCAGGACACGGGCGTCCTCACCTTCGACCTGATGACGCTCTACAACCTGCCCCTGGCTTGGTGGGCGCAGATCTGGCTCTTCCTGGCCTTTGTTCTGGCCTTTGCCGTGAAGGCACCGGTCTGGCCGCTGCATACCTGGTTGCCCGACGCTTACGTCGAATCTCCCACACCGGTGACCGTCCTGCTCGCTGGCGTGTTGTCCAAAATGGCCATCTATGGCCTCATCCGCTTCTGCCTGCCCCTGTTCCCATCTGCGGTCGAGTTCTTCCGGCCCTGGATCTGGCTGCTGGCCATCGTCGGCATCCTCTATGGCTCACTCATTGCCCTGGTTCAGCGCGATATGAAGCGCATGGTAGCCTACTCCAGCTTGGCACACATGGGTGTCATCTTTGCCGGGGTCCTGGCCGCCAATGCCCAGGGACTACAAGGGGCCTTGGTCCAGTCAGTATCCCACGGACTGACCATCACCGCCTTGTTTGCCCTGGTGAGTTGGTTGGAAATGCGGCGCGGCACGCGCGACATCAGCGACTTTGGTGGCCTGTGGCAGAGCATACCTTTGTTTGGTACCCTGTTGCTGATCGTCATCTTTGCCTCCATCGGCCTGCCGGGCTTGAGCGGCTTTCCCGGCGAGTTCACCATGCTGGTTGGCATCTTCCAGGCAAGCACCGCCGCGGCGGTCTTTACCACACTGAGCATCGTGCTTGGCGCCTGGTACATGCTCAACCTCTTCCGCAACACCTTTGCCGGGCCGCTGCAGCGGCCCGAGAACCGCACCCTGCCCGATCTGCGACGGCGGGAGGCGGTGGTCCTCCTGCCGCTAGTGGTCTTGATGTTCCTTTTCGGCATCCTGCCCAATCTCATCTTGCATCCCACCCAAACCAGCGTTGACACCGTGCTCACCCAGGCCCAGGAGCGTGCAGTGCTCCTGGATGCCAGCAGCACGCAGTTGCTGGCCGGTGGCGACTAGGCCTGGACCCGGCTTCTGAGATGGTACTCGCATCCTGCTGGTCGAGAGGAGACTGAATGGAGATTGCGATTCCGACGCTAGACTTTCTGATCATCGCCCCCGAGATCGTAGTGCTCGCTACGGCGCTCTTGGTGCTGGTGGTCGATCTCTTTCTGCCGACAGAACAAAAGGGACGCTTGGCTTGGCTGAGCCTAGTCGGTGTGCTGGCGGCTGGTGCCCTGTCCTACTATATCTGGGACGGAAGCACAGCCGTGCTGCAGAACATGCTCGTCGCCGACGGGTATGCCCTCTTTCTCAATCTGGTCATCCTGACCGCGGCGGGCCTGGCCATCCTCTTCTCCGTCGAGTACACCGGTCGCACAGGCCTGGCCCGCGGTGAGTACTACACCCTACTCCTGCTATCGACCCTGGGCATGATGTTCATGGCGGCGGCCGTCAATCTCATCACCATCTTTATCTCATTGGAGATCCTGTCCATTGCCCTGTACGTGCTGGTCGGGTTGAACCGCGCCAAGCAGCGGTCGGCTGAGGCGGCGCTCAAGTACCTGCTGCTAGGCGGCTTTGCCAGCGCCTTCCTGCTATATGGCATGGCCCTCATCTACGGCCAGGCGGGCACCCTTTCGCTAGCCGGCATCCAGGAATATGCCGCGTCGCTCAGCGGTGACGCCCCCATGCTGCTGATGGTCGGCTTGGGCTTGATGATCGTCGGCTTTGGCTTCAAGGTGGCGCTGGTCCCCTTCCAGATGTGGACGCCGGACGTGTACGAAGGTGCTCCGACCTCCGTTACAGCCTTTATGA